>DATFXP010000090.1:0-5164 GCA_035315785.1 Candidatus Udaeobacter sp.
TGGTCTCGCTGGCTATTCAAAAGAAGAATACCTTGGCGCGATCGTTACAGAGCAGGAAGGTGAAATTCGACGCTGCCTCCAGAAGGGCGCGCATGTCGTTCAGGTAGATTTTACCGAGGCACGGCTTTCTATCAAATTGGATCCAACGCTTGGGCTCCTAAAAAGCTTCATCGACCTAAATAACTTGGTGCTTGAGCGGTTTTCTGCCGAAGAGCGCAAGCGAATTGGAGTGCACACGTGCCCAGGGGCAGATCGGGTCTCAACCCACAGCGCGGAGATTGATTATGCCAATCTCCTGCCAAGCCTGTTCGAGCTAAAGGCAACAAATTTTTACATACAATTGGCGAGCGAACGCGACCGAAAACGAGTACTGAAAATGATTCGGGAATTTGCCAAAGACGAGCAACGCATCTTCGTCGGGGTAATTGATCCGGTTGATCGACGTGTCGAAACCCCCGAAGAGGTCAAAGAACGTGTTATGGAAGCCGCCGAATACATCCCACTTGATCGCTTGGGCACGACCGATGACTGCGGATTTGCGCCTTTCAGCGATGATTCGTCGCGCTCTCGAGATACGGCGTTTAACAAGATACGATCGCGAGTAGTCGGGACAGAGCTAGCCGCCAAACTACTCGGCGCGGCGTAGCTAGCATCTCGGAACAATTGTGCCAGGCGAAGACGACGAACGGGGAAAGGAGCGTGCGAACCGGTTTGACCGGCGATTGCGCACATTTTGCCGGTGCAACGATGTGCTGTTCCAAATAGGCAGCGAACAGGAAGCGTTACAGTCTATTTGTAAAATTCTCACTGAAGATGACGAATTTCGTTTCGCTTGGATTGGATACTGCGAAGACGATCGCGACAGGACCATTCGACCCGTGGCAAAGGCGGGAGACGGTTATGTTCTTGAGCGCCTCTGGAACTCGCGGGGAAAGACGGAAACGGGGGAAGGGCTGGCAGGATTTGCCTTGGGGACTGGGAAACCCCATTGGATCAATGACATCTCGACCGACCCTAGGGCTTTTGGCTGGGGAGCCGCTGCCGTGGAAGCCGGTTACGCATCATGCATCGCGCTGCCGTTGATTGCGCATAACCAGCAACGGGGCCTTATTGATCTTCGCGGCACGCTCAACCTGTACTCTGCGGAGCGGGAGTTTTTTGATGACACCACCGTCGAGCATTACATGGACTTGGCTTCGTGTCTGACACAGGCGGTGGCGGCGCTGCGCGACGATCTAGCGAACGACCTGACATCAGGGGTGAAGTCGCTTCGGGCGAGCGAAGAACGCAAGCGTGCCGAGGATGCCCTTCAGACGGCTCGAGCAGAACTTACTCGTGCTTCGCGGCTGACGATGATGGGTCAGATAGCGGCTTCAATCGCTCACGAGATCAATCAGCCATTGGCAGCCACCATTGCTAATGGCAGTGCCGCTTTGCGCTGGCTGGCAAAACAACCGCCCGATCTCGAGGAAGCGCAGGTGGCGCTAAACTGTGTTGTCGCTGATGGTCATCGCGCCGGCCAGATAATCGAAAGTGTCCGGGCGATGTTCAAGCAGGCGCCACAGGCAAAGATCCTGCTTGACGTCAACGACCTCGTCCGCGAGGTCCTCACCTTGACTCGGTCCGAAATCCAACGTCACCGCGTGGCTGTGCAAACCGAGCTCATGGATGGCATCCCGAAAGCGTTAGCGGATCGAATTCAGCTGCAGCAGGTCATGCTGAATCTGATTCTAAACGCACTCGAGGCAATGGATGCTGTCACCGATCGACCGCGAGTTCTAAGTATCAAATCCGCAATTCGCGACTCCAAAGGCGTCCTAATCATGGTGGGCGACACGGGCATCGGAATCGAACCGCAGAACATGCGGCGCATCTTTGACAGTTTTTTTACCACCAAGCTACATGGCATGGGAATGGGACTGTCGATTTGTCGATCCATCATCGAAACTCATGGCGGGAGCCTATCGGCTTCGTCGGGCGACCCGCATGGAACGGTATTTCAGGTGATCTTGCCAACAAACGTCGAGTGAGAGCGTAGGCGCATCAGGTGCACCCTGGCGACGACGCACTGTCCAACGATGCGGAAGGATCGTCACCACAGCGAAATGATGAGACGCCTCCGGGCGCATGTCCAACTGCTCGCGGGCGACATAGGCGAACGCAATGTATTCCATCCCGCGGCACTGAACGATGCAGCGTCATATATCGAGAGTGAATGGGGTCGGCAGGGCTACACTGTTAAACAGCTATCGTACGAAGTATCCGGAGTTCTTTGCGCAAATCTGGAGGTTACGCGCTACGGTAGTGCGCGCCAGAGCGAAATCCTGCTGATTGGAGCGCACTATGACTCGGTGCTGGGAAGTCCGGGCGCCAACGACAATGCAAGTGGCATTGCTGCGTTGCTCGAAATCTCCCGTAACTTTGCTGCGATCGAGCCTGCCATGACAGTTCGTTTCGTGGCCTTTGTAAACGAGGAGCCACCTTTCTTTATGAGTGACCAACAGGGCAGCATGGTATATGCCAAGGCCGCGCGCCGTCGTGGCGACGATGTCCGACTAATGGCATCGATTGAAACAATCGGGTGGTATAGCAACCGACCAGGCAGTCAGCGTTACCCGCCCCTATTTAATTTCTTCTATCCAGGCCATGCGAACTTCATCGGTATGGTGTCCGATTTCCGTTCGGGGACGGCGATGCGTCGGCTCGCGGAGGCGTTCAGAGCGGACTCCGATTTTCCGTTGCAAACAATAGCGACATTTCGATTCGTCCCTGGTGTCTCCTGGAGCGATCACCGGTCATTTTGGCGCCAAGGCTATCAAGCCATGATGATCACGGACACCGCGCCCTATCGCTATCCGTACTATCACGCCGTCGCCGACACGCCAGACAAGCTTGCATATCCCGAGTTCTCTCGAGTTACACTGGGGCTGAATGCAGCTTTCAAGGACATCGCGCAGAAGGGCCTGGATTGAATTCTGCATTTTTTAGTTTCGAACGCGAAAGTAGCCCCAGAGCGACATCGCTATCATGGCGCCTCGAGATTTTCGGGAACGACCAGGTCTCAGAAGAACGTCATTGACGTGGCTTCGCCGAGGCTTTGCAGGCTCGGCGCCCTGTTGACTAGTGTTTCTGGCGGTCACTTTTGTAGTCGGCTTCTAACGTTCGAGGCTTGCCATTGTTATTCCGAATGCGGTTTCGATACAGCATTATAGCAGCGCTCCTGTTCGTCGCGCCGTTTGCAGGGCTGGTCATGCTTTGGGCGGCCCTAGTCCCGTATTTCGATGTAAATCCGCGACTCTTTCCCCGCCTCAGTGCGGTGGTCCAGGCCGGGATAGAAACCATCCAGGACGGCACACTGTTCGCGCACATTGCTGCGAGCCTGTTGCGCGTGCTCGTCGGCACTGTTCTGGCACTCGTTGTGGCCATTCCGCTCGGCATCGGGATGGGCGTGAGCGAAACCGTCTCCGCTTTCCTGACGCCGCTCTTTCGTTTCTTCTCGGTGCTCGCGGGGATTGCGTGGATCCCGATCGCGACGCTATGGTTCGGTTATGGCTTCGGCGCGATCACATTCGTGATCTTCAATGCCGTCTTCTTTATCGTGACCTATAACACACTGCTCGGTGTCTCGACCATCCCGATGGCTGTGAGAAATGCGGCCGCTTCACTTGGCGCCGGGCGCTACGCGATGCTCATCGAAGTGCTGTTGCCAGGCGCGTTGCCCAACATCGTTACCGGCATCCGGACCGGACTTGGCTTCGGTCACGCCATCCCAAGGATTCGGCACATCGCGATCGTAGTCTTGAGAACTGATGCAAGCGTCCATTCCGCTCTTGCTGCTGCGAACGGGCTTCGAGCGGCCAGACCAGTGCCGCGCCGCCGAGAAGTGTGATGAAGTCACGTCGTCGCATAGCGGCCCCGATGCTTCGAGAGATCCTAGCGGTTCAAGCCAACCTGGGAGGCGAGGGTTGGTAACGCGACCCTCGCTTCTTTTTTTGGCGAAGTCGTTCAGCACGAAAGTCTTTTCGAATAATTTTGAGTTTTAGAAATGCAACATAATATTGACATTTCACAACATGTTTTGGCCAATTAGAAGCATGTAAATTGGGGCGGGGGCCGATGCCGATAAAAGACGTGCTCGAGCAAATTGCCATCGGTTGGTCCGCCTATCGTGACAATAAAGTCGTCGACAGCTCACACCCAATCCACGCACTCGTCACCAAAACCTTTCGAGAAAACATCCGGGCGCACTTAAAAGAATTTAGCCAATTAAAATTCGAGGGTTCAACGGGTGCGGGTAACATAACCGCGGCGCCATGGATGGCGGTATTTGACCCGCGTGTCACTCAGAGCGCAACGAAAGGCTATTACGTAGTTTATCTTTTCTCCCTAGATTTGAAGGCCGTCACCCTTTGTATTGCGTTTGGCACCACTCAATTCGAAAAACAATTCGGTGGTCCCACCAAAGCATTTCCTCGAATGCGTGAAGCCGCTTCACGCTTGCAGGACCTCTTCCGCCAGTTGGTACCTGAAACACTGTCGCGCAAACCAATTCAACTTGGAGCAACCCCGAATGAGAAGCTGCATTATGCGTACGAGCAGTCTGCAATATTTTCTTATGCACCTTACAAGCTTGATGCGCTCCCAAGCGAGGAACAGCTGGTAGCTGACTTGCGTCAGATCGTTCAAATCTACACTAAAATCGTGTCGGATCCGCTGACGCCAGAGCTTGATCTCGTAGTTCAAACGGCAATTGTTCCGGCAAAGGTTCTTCTGAATATTGAAGTCAAAGAATTTAAAAAGCGGTCTCCTTCTAAACAAGTTTCAGCAAAATCCCAGAAGGGCAATGGGACACGTCGTCGATATTCTTCCGAATCTCGTAAGGTCGGAGTGAGAAACTTATTGCTGTGGGACGCCTGGACTTAGTTGATCGCATTCGCTGGCACACCCGAGAAGGGCGAATATCCAGGCTGGGACGTCACTTCGTTTGACGAAAACGGTCAGGAAATATTTATCGTAGTCAAATCCTCTGTCGGAAAAAATATCTCCTGTGTCGATTTGACCGCGAATGAGTGGAATGCCGCTGGTAACAAAAGGAACTGCGAACGATATTTTATCTACATTGTTACGAACGCCTTGTCCGAATCTCCAACCATTGAAAAAATGA
>DATFXP010000091.1:0-3641 GCA_035315785.1 Candidatus Udaeobacter sp.
TCACACTGGCGCTGCGAAGAAGCTGACCTTCGGTCAATCTCCTAGAATCACAGTTATCGGGAAAGCGATGTGGGACGTAGGCCATGCACCGAAAGATCAAAGAAACAAGCGGAAATACATGCCGGACTACGCTGTTTGGGAGATTCATCCCGTGATAAAGCTTACAGTCCAGTGATTCCCCTTTACGACGAGGCGGGCGACGTAATCGAATATCAAGTTCGGGAGAAATATGATCTACAAAGTTAAAGCAAAAATCATTGAGGAGAGGATTGGCGAGTTCTATCGCAAACTCGCTGATGGAACGGTGGCCAAACAACGACCCGATGGAGAGGAGATTACCGCCTCCATGAAGAGGGCCGTCCTGACGGCACCGGGCGTGGCTGAGTGGTATGAGAAGTGTTTCTGCCCAACGCCCTTGCAGCATGAGCGACGGACGCAATACGACTTCTACTTTACCGAGATGAGGACAACGGAGGCCGAGCGATACGGCGAAATCAAAGGCGAATCGCTATGGGACTACATGGCTTCCAAGGCCGGGGCAGCAGGGCGCGCCTAACCAATCGCTCGCCAACCGCTCCCATGCACCTTTACGAAGTGCGACCGCGTAAAGATAAATGCGGCGTTGATCTGATCTCCGATGCGCTGGCATTCGGGCGACTGTGGTACGACACGCCCGGTCATGTAGTCGGCTACGCAATGCACTACAGCCGTCACACGATGCTGTGATTCGCGTTCCCGATACGGCTGGCAACGTGATCGAAACGCACGATCACAAGGGCGATTTCAAAGAGTGGTGAGCAGTTTGTTAGCCATTACTTTCCGACGTGCTTTTTCACGGTTGTAGTGAGCGCTGCAACTTTTTTCTTCAGCTGTTCCAACATTTAGTTCTTCGAGTACTTGATTCGTCTCGCAAGAAAATGCAGCGGAAATGATCGTTTGTTATTCACTCAATCCGGACGATACTCCGCCCTTATTGGATTACTCTGTTTAACTTCACGGCACGGTAGATCGTCAGGTGAGCGTCGCTCATTGGTGGTTTGAAACCCGATTCCCGGGAACGGCTCTGTAGCTCGGTAGTTTTTCCAAAATTCAAAACACAATGAAAATGTACGTAGGTAATCTCTCTTTTGAGACCACCGAGAACGATCTTCAGGATCTGTTCGAACAACATGGCACGGTCAACGAAGTCCATCTGATGATGGACCGGTTGACTGGCAAATCGCGCGGCTTTGCATTCGTCACGATGAACGATGGCGCACAAGCCAACGCCGCGATGAGCGCGCTCAACGGCCGTGAACTTAACGGCCGAACGCTAACTGTTAACGAAGCACGTCCGCGCGCAGAGCGTCCGCGTCCTTATAGCGGGAGGCGTTCCTTTGCCGGCAATGGCCGGTAGATCCGGAATTGATTGCGCAGCCGGCCCCGAAAGGTGCGGGGCCGTGCTGTTCGGGGCGTTGCCAAAATCAACATGGTGAATTCTGAAAAAGCCATTGAGCTGGAAGGCACGATTACGACGGTTCTACCCGGGACCATGTTTCGGGTCGCTCTCGCGAATGACCATCTTGTTCTCGCACACGTCTCGGGAAAGATGCGCAAGAGATTCATTCGCCTTACAATCGGCGACCGAGTGAAAATGGAGATGTCGCCCTACGACACTGCCAAAGCTCGTATTGTTTATCGACTCTGACATGGCGAAGCGATTCCTTCTCGATCCCCCGCGGCGGCCGAAACCAAAGACCGGTCCCGGCGTCAGGAGCTTGCTTGTGCGCTCTCCTTCCACGTCAAAGCTGACCGATAGCGGACGAACAACAGAAGAGAAACGCTGGCGGACGGCCAGAGTAAACACACAAAAGTTCACCTGTACACACTGCGGCTGCGTCCATACCTGGACAAAGAAGGACGTTATTCTCGGCCGACCTCAATAAGCCGGTGATGCTCCCTAAATTTCCGCGCTTCATTTTCCGCATTCCGACCGGTCGCATTAATTGGACGACGAGTTCGTTCTTGATCGGCACATTTGTTCTCACACTCACCGCAGTGCCGCTTTATCTGTGGTATTTCGGTGTTGATTGTTTCCACCTCGCTTTGTTCGCGGTGTTACTGGTGGCGACGGGCTTCAGTATCACGCTCGGTTATCACCGTCTGTTTTCGCACATGACTTTCCGCGCCAAACTGCCGGTGCGATTGTTCACAATCATTTTTGGCGCTGCTGCGTTCGAGAATTCTGTTTTGATGTGGGCAAGCGATCACCGCCGCCATCATAAACATGTCGATCACGATGAAGACCCGTACGACATCAGCAAAGGTTTTTTTCACGCCCATATCGGCTGGCTGTTGTTTAAACTCCGGCCACAACCGCCCTTCGATAACGTTACCGACCTGAAGAAAGACCCGCTGGTCATGTGGCAACATCGACATATTCATCTGCTCGCCGTCATGGTCAGCTTCGTCTTGCCAACACTCGCCGGGTTCGCGTGGGACGGCTGGGTCGGCGCGCTTGGTGGTTTTCTAATTGGCGGCGTGGCAAAAGTTGTCGTGCTCCAACATGGCACATTCCTGATTAATTCGGCCTGCCATACCATCGGGCGTCAGCCGTATTCGACGCGATGCAGCGCACGCGACTCGTTTTTCATGGCGCTGTTTACGTTTGGCGAGGGCTATCACAATTATCACCATGAATTTCAGCACGACTATCGTAACGGCGTAAAGCCGTGGCAGTGGGACCCGACGAAATGGCTGATCTGGGTTCTATCGAAGCTCGGCTTGACGAGCCGGTTGCGGCGCGTGCCACAAGAAGAAATTTACTCCAGACAAATGTCCGCTCGGGGAGTGCGAGAGGACGATAGCGAACTCCGGCGATAAAATTGCGAGGCTGCTGATTCGATCCTTTGCAAAACAGTCAACTTTCATCTGCCCGCACGATTGAACCGTTGACGATGCGCATGCGCGAAGACCGGTTTCCAGGTCGCCTGTTTGAAGATGATTGGCGGTTGCGCAATCTGCACGAGCGGACTGTGCAGCCCGAGCGCAGTTGATGCCATTGCGGTCCCGACACTGAAAAGTTTCGCGCTATCGTCCGGCGCGCAGCCTTTGATCGGTTGCATGAGAATTTCCAGTGCGCGGGCAATCACTTTCTCGCTTGCGGAAATTTGTCGCCGGATAAACGCGACCTTCTCGCGCTCGATTTCTTCAGCGAATCGTTCTTTCGCCAGTCGGTCGGCTTCGACAGCGTGCGCATTCGCTCGCGATGCAGCTTCCGCTTCAAGCGCAATTACGCGGCTTTGCCACTTGTGTTTTTTTGACCAAACACCGAGCAACGTCACACTCCTGTGCAATCTGCATGCAAGACTGCGGATCGACCGTTTCTCGCCTTGCCGTACGTAAGCGCGGAAGGCTGCGAAAGCTTGTCTCGATTCACCTTCGATTGGTTGCGGTTGCAAGGTCACTGGCTTGACCTGTACGGGTTTGCTTGCACTTTGCGCTGTCCAGACATTGCATATCCGATAGCGTTCGGCTCGCTGTACCACAGCCGACCAAAGCCAGCGCGTCGCTGATTAGATCAAAGCCGCGTTTATCACTGCGCGGTCGCACTTCGTAAACGTGTATTTTTTGTTCCGGTAAAATCACCGGAACGGTTCCAA
>DATFXP010000092.1:0-13445 GCA_035315785.1 Candidatus Udaeobacter sp.
GTCCCAATATATTCTGACCTCCGTCGCCGCGCGTAACCGAAAGATAAGCGGCGTCGTAAAGCGAACCGTTCGCCCAGAACGCCATCAGATTTGTGTTTTCGTCGTCAGGGTGCGCAGCGATGTAAAGCACGCGGCCAAGCACGTTGAGCTTTTCCAGTGCGAGCTGAATCTCGCTGGCATTCATCTGTTCTGGAGCCAACAACGGCGGCGCATCGCCGGAATCGGCTGTGGTCGCGACAGCGAGGATCGCGAGCGCGAGAGCTGTGCGCCAACCGCGGTTTCTGTCGCCGCGGTGTTTAATCGTCGATTGCGCGCTGCTGTGGTGCGTTGCGCGCAGCAGCGCACTTTCCGGTGAGCGTCCCATCGAGGCTATCGTCCCAGGTCAAAGATAGCCCGCGTTACTTGTTGATGTCCTGCTTCGCCTGGAGCCGATCGATCAGCCCCTGGATGGCCTGCTTTTGCCCCTCACTCGGAGCGGCAGCCTGCGCTTGTTTCGCATCGCTCAATGCGCCGGCGAAATCACCAGCTGCGGATTTAACGCGAGCCTGAGCCAGATCTCCGTAGACTCCATTCGGAAACCGTTTTGCGACTTCTTTGAAGATATCGATCGCTTCAGCCCCCTTCTTCTGATTCTGCAACTGTCGACCATACGTATAGAGTTGGGGTGCCTCGGCTTTCTCGAGCGCTTTGTTCCAGGTGGTTTTCGCCTCGTCCTGCTTGTTCAGCGCCTTGAGGATATCCGCTTTGGTGCTGAGATTTTCAAACCTTTCCTCGTTCTGAATTGAGAGATTGGCCCAACGCAGGGCTTCATCCAGATTAGTCTTTTTGGTCAAACAAAACTGCGCCGCCTGGTCCGGGGCTTGCCAGGCAAACTGGCCCGCGCCTTTCATTTGGGCTCGAATATTCTGCAACGTCTGATCCGCATCGTTCACAGACACAGTGAAAGGGATACCGACCTTCTCCCATTTCAGCGTCACCGCCGTCGAAGTCGGCTTCAAATCTTCAAACTCGAATTCAAGCGCCTCTTCGGACTGAGGAAGCGGTTTCGGTTTCACATCGACACGCAACGCGTCGTCCTTCTGGTCGTAGCTATAGCTTCCCCAGCCAGTGTTTGTTTTCGAAAAAATAACGGTGCATGAGTCCTGGTTCGGAATCATATGCAGCCCGTAAGTTCCCTTATCTAACGGCTTCCCCTCGACCGAGACCGGATCGCTGAATTCAATCGTCGTGTTTTCGTTCGCGCCCGCGCGCCAGACTTTGCCGTAAGGAACAAGGCCACCCCAAATTTTTCGCCCGTTCACCAATGGGCGATGGTAATTGACTGTGATATTCGTCAACGCGATGCGCTGTTTTACCTCCGCGGCTTGACTGGTATCAGGCAACTTTAAATCGCTCTGTGCGAAAGCGATCTGGCCAAGGCCGGCAACAGCGAGACACAGAATAAGCGGCTTAAGCGTGATTGTTTTCATATTGTGGCGGTTACACTTCCCAACTTTTCGATACTCCGCTACCAGATAATTCAGGGAGGTTTAGAACCACGGATTGAATGCCGCGCCGAACGCGTGCCTCTGGCAGGCGAGAAAATACACGAACCGCTGCGCCAGCGTCGCGTAACGAACCAACTGTAGGGCAACTGCATCGATTGCCTGCAAGCGCAGCGCTTGCCCTACAAGTCGTTTGTCATGTCGAGCGAAGTCGAGACGATCTCTCGAAATTGCCGGGTTCCGTGCGCCAAAGAAATTAGTTAGAGATTTGATTCGCTCATTCCCATGCGTTCAGCCTCCGGCCTTCCCGTCTATCTCGCGGCGCCCGGCCGCTCGATTCTCGACTTCGCTCGGAATGATAAAAGGGAAGGGGCTGCTTTACTTCAAGTCGTACGTCGTAATCTCGAGCTGGTGGCCGTCGGGATCGCGGAAATAAATCGAGTGCGAGATTTCGTGATCTTGAAATTGGAATTTGATTCCGTGCTTTTCCAGTTCCCGTTGCGCACCATGGAAATTCTTGCGATCCGCGCGAAACGCCAGATGAAGCATTCGAATTTCGCGGTGCGCAGACGTCTTCGGTTCCTGGTTCGCCGGAAACAAGGCGAGTCCGGTTTTTCCTTTGCCAATGAAAGTGGGGACACCGTTCCACATGCCTTCGTGAAGCCGCTCGAACCCGAGAATGTCGATGTACCATTTCGCTGATCGTTCCACGTCGCGCACGCCCATGGCTACGTGATCAATGCCTTCGAGTTGCATGAAAAAACGACCAGATTTCCGTCGACGACTATCCGAATTTTATTTCTGACGGAACCTCTGGATTCGAATCGGCACATGACGGACCCATCAGTGGCGGTGTTAAAAAGACCGCGGCGCAAAGAAATACAAACACCGCCACAGCGCCGGTCCATTCCCAAAAACCGAGGTGCCAGAACACAGAATGTCGCAGCGCGCTGCGAATCGGTACTGCCCAGGAGAGTTTCAGTCGTGTAAGAACCAACAAAGATTCGCTAAAGAAAATTCCAACCAGCGGCAACAGCGTCACTAGCGACCAGACCCAAAACAATCGCAGCGCAAATAGGTTGCGGCCTTTCCATGCGCACCAACAGCCGCATAACATTCCGATTGCCAGAAACCCCGCAGCGGAGCGCCCGAGAATTTCGTGCAGCCGCCTAACTCCCAGGACCTCGTGCATGTGTTGAGGAACCACAAAGCAGGCGCAAATCAATGCAATGATTCCCGCCGCAAAAGTCCATGCACTGATCCTTGCCGCTAGAGGCGCGGTTACCTCGAAATGCCGCTGCAAATGACTGGCGAACGGCAGCATTAACAGCCCTGTCAGCGCCAGACCACTGGCAGCGAGCCAATAATGGTTTGGATTATCGCGCGGCGAAAGCAAATTAGAGATGACTCGGTATCGCCAATCGTAATTTTGCGGGAACATCCACGCGCTCACAGTCAGTGTTCCGAAAAACGAAAGGAAAATCAGCGTGAGCAAAACGGCGAGTGTTGATCTCCGATAAAGCATCGCGCGACGAGATTCGCACGGAACAATAAAGCTCGCAATTTGCCCGCTGTTTGAGGCAGCTGATACCAGCGGTCGATGTAACACTGCAGGATCTGATGCGGCAGCGAGCAAAGCACGACGACGTTTGCCCCAATGCGCCTAATCGATGCGATCGTCCAGTTTGCCCGTTCGCAGTGCGTCGAGAAATCCCGTGTAGTTTTTGAACGGACCTCTGACGGCGCTCCAAACTAATTTCGGTTTCGGTTCGCCCTTCGTCAGCTTCGCGAATCCGGCTGCGACTTCTTTGCGCTGAAGGTTTGTTAGATTTTGTGCTCGAAAGTCCCGACGCCTCGAGCCTCAGTTCGAGCTGTCGATGATCTGCTGCGCGTTCCTGATCGCGGACTCGTCCGGCGCTTTGTCTTTTTTGAGGATATCGATCGCCTTTTGTGCCGAGGCGCTGGCTTCTTTCATGTTGCCAAGCTTTGCCTGAATCTGCGCCTTCTTATAGTGCATGAAGTAGGCGTTGGGGTTTTTCTCCACTGCCTGGTCGATCCACTTCGCGGCCTGATTCATGTCCTTGTTGTTGTCGTAGTAGAAGGCCGCGGCCTGATAGGCGGTGCGCGGGTCAAGCGGAGTCCCTGCGCTAACGGCTGCATCGAGTTCCTTGCTTACCTGCTCGACATCATCGGTGGTCAAATTCACCGGCACGCGCGTTTTATCCCAAAGGAAATTAAGCGTTGCGGAAGCTCCCTTCACATCAGCTAGCCCGATGGTGAACGTCTCGATTGTGATCGGAATAGCTTCCGGCTTCGCTGTGATACGCGCGGCATCGTTCTCCTGCTTGTAGTCAGCTGCGCTCTGCACCTTCGCGTCTTTCGAAATGATAATCGTCCACTCGCCGGCTGTCGGAATCGTGAAGAGAGCGTATTCACCGGCCGGGATCTCTTTGCCTTCGAGCTTTACCGGTTTGCTAAACTTAATTTTGGTGACCGCGTTGGCGCCGGTGCGCCAGAGCTTACCGTAAGGCACCAGGCCACCGAAAATCTCGCGGTTGTTTTTGTTTGGCCGCGAATAATCCACCTCGACATCGGTTAACCCGACACGCTGTTTTACCGTCGAGTGCTGGCTGGGAGCTGGGAACTCAATTTTTTTCTCTTCCGCCGCCCGCAAACTGCCAGGCAGAAGCGGTTCCACGACGAAGGGAAGTGCGAAAAAGGAGAAAAAGAGAAGCAAACGAAGAAGTGAGGATTGGATCATAAATGTGCGAGATGTGTTGAGGTTGATCTAAGCGGTGAAGATACCGCCAAGCGGCAGGAGTCAAATCGGTCTGCTTAGATGCTTTGTGTCGTCAGGACTGACACCCGATGTAGAAGTAGGAGCGTCTCCGGATGGCAAAGCACCCACGCGATGAACTCTGTTATAGGCCTAACGAGAATTCGGTCCGAAACACCTGCAATCAGACAAAATTCTGTCTAATCATTGACGCCATGAGGCGGCGTGGGCGCGCACTGGGGAATTGAAACCTTTAAGTGACACTTCGCCGACGTCCTCGAACAAAAGTCCTTTGCCGAGACAGAGTTCGGCGATTGCATTCGAGACGAGAATCTGTTCCGGCTCCGCGTGGCCGCAGAGACGAGCAGCGAGTTGAACGGTCGATCCAAACAAATCGTTGTGTTGCTCCACAGGTTCCCCCACTGCGGCGCCAACCCGGACCTTGAGCGCATGCTTGGGATTCGCTAGCGCATGCTTGTCCAATTCGCGCTGAATCTGAATTGCGCAGCGAACCGCGCCCGCTGCCGAGACGAACGATGCCATGATGCCGTCGCCAGTGTGCTTGACTTCGCGCCCGCCTAATGCAGACAACGCATCGCGGACAATCGTGTCGTGCACGCCGAGGATTGCGAGGGCCGCTTCGTCGCCCAACGATTGAGTTAATGTTGTCGAATTTACAACGTCGGTGAACACGATCGTTCTGACGCCGGGATCGCGGTCATTGGCGCTACCACCAGGCAGAATGACTGCTCCGGCCGGATTTGTTTCCGTTCCGCCGAGAAACACTTCTGCGACGTCAGGTTCTACTTCAATAATCTTCTCAGGCATCATTCCGTGCGCTTCACGGTGGACTTGCTCCGCGGCCTCAGCACTCGGCGCGTGGGCGAGACAAAAAACTTTCTTACCAGTCTCATTGACCCAGTACTTGCTGTACTTGACGCCATATTTCTCCTGCACCTCCATGTCCTTGGCGTGTGCTTTTGCGACGTCTTCCGGAGTGGTTCCATTGTCAAGATTGTGAATGTCCATGTACAACGGCATAAGGTCGGGATTTTAGCGCGATGTCATGCGATGCGAAACCGCGATGTTTGGTGAGTGATTGAGCGTTTGATAAACGACGCAATAACGCTCGGTTAATCGGATCAGATTTGTGAGCTGCTCTTCGGTGGCATCAGTATCCAGCTCGAAGTTCAGTCGGATCTGCTTGAATCCAATCGGCACATCTTTCGCGACGCCCAGCGTTCCGCGGAAATCGAGATCGCCTTCCGCGCGAATTCTTGCGTCACGCAACGGAATGCCAAGAGCGGTGGCGACCGCGCTCAACGTTACGCCTGCGCAGCCGATCAGCGCTTCGAGCAACATGTCGGCGGAACATGCGCTTTGCCCGTTCCCGCCGGTCGCCGGATGAAGCCCGGCTTCGACGCGCGCTTTTCCAGTTTCGATTTTGAAAGTGACGTTTTCGCCGATGCATCCCTCGGCTTTTAGCGTCACCAAAGCGGTATCAGGATTCTCGCGATACCGCGTTTTTAGCGGCGCTTGCAATGATCTTAACTCGTCGACAGTCATTGCTTCATTTTCACGTGTTGAGGCCTGATTTTCAAAATGTGAATAGGTAACAACTCGTTTACTCCGCGAGTTTGGTCAGGTTCAGTCGTCGCGAGAACAGCGATCTTAGCCCTCACCTCAATTCTCTCCGTTTAAAAGGGGCGAGGCGCATTCACTCGAAGGCCAACCACACCTGGCTAGCTTGGCTTAATGTTCTGATTCACGCGGAAGAAATTATCGGGATCGTATTTCTTTTTAATCGCGACGAGGCGTTCGTAATTGCCGCCGTAGGTTTTCTTCACGCGTTCCTCGCCCTCGTCGCCCATAAGGAAGTTTACGTACGCTCCAGCGGCAGAAAACGGATGCACCGCATCGTAATAACTCTTCGTCCACGAAGTAATTTTGTCCTTGTTCGCCGGATCAGGATCAACACCAACGATGACCTGGGCCCACATGGCATCGCGATAGTTCCATGCCGTATCATTTTTGCCTACGCGTGCTGCGGCGCCGTTGATCGGATACATGTGCATGGTGGAATGCATCGTCGGGAGCGCTTCACCGAACCGAATATGCTGCGCTATCGCATCGTCGCTGATTTCATTCACGAAATTAGCACGCCAGTACCACTGCAGGCCCGGCGGGTAAAGCGCATCGAACATGCTTTGCAACGCCGGCTGCGGCAGCGGTCCCACGAAATCCAGAGCAGGCTTTTTGAACGCCCGGATCGGCGCGAATGTTTCTTCTGCTTTTTCTTGTGACCCGGTGTATGCCCAGACCACGCCGCACATTTTTTTCATGTGCAGATGTTCTGGGAACGGCGGAGCCGGCGGGACGGTAAGAAAAGCGAAGAAGCCATTCAAATCATCCGGTGCCGTCGGAATTAGATTGCGATACCACTTCATCACGTCGGCAGCCTCGCTCAGTTCGTAGAGCATGGGGCCCCCATAAATCGTGTCGATCGGATGCAGTTTGAAGGTAAACGAGGTTACTACGCCAAAATTACCGCCACCGCCGCGAAGCGCCCAAAAAAGATCGGGATTTTCGTCGGCGCTTGCTTTCACAAATTTGCCGTTGGCTAATACGACATCAGCCGAGAGCAAATTATCAATGCTCAATCCGCATTTGCGCGTGAGATGACCAACTCCGCCGCCCAAGGTCAATCCGCCGACGCCGGTGGTGGAAATGACGCCACTGGGCGTCGCGAGACCGAAGGCATGAGTGGCATGATCGACGTCGCCCCATACGCATCCGCCACCGGCTGTGACGGTGCCGGCGGCAGGATCGACTCGCGTGTATTTGATCGAAGCGAGATCGATCACCAAACCGTCATCGCAAACTCCAAGACCGCCTGCGTTGTGCCCACCGCCGCGGATGGAGACAAGCAGGTTATTCCCACGCGCAAAATTTACGCAGCAGATTACGTCTGCGATGTCCGCGCACCGGGCGATCAAGCGCGGCTTCTTATGGATCATCGCGTTGTAGACCTGGCGCGCTTCATCGTAATCAGCGTCGCCCGGCTGGATGAGTCTGCCTCTAAGGCTTCGTTTTAGTTCGGCAATGGAATCTTCGTTGAGCATAGCAAAAGGATTGTAACGCAGACAGTTATACCTGGTTGCTGAACGATCAAGGACAAGCACGCGGCGATACACGCTTTTCCATTGAAGCTAAGATTCATTTCCCCTTAGGCTGTCGGCAGAGGCCAGCCCCGCAATGTCTCACCCATACAGATCCTGGACGCGGCGCGATTTTTTGAGACTCGCCGGTCGCGCGGGACTGCTTGGCGCCTTCCCAACGCTGGGCAGTGCTGCTGCCGCGCTCGAGCCGGACACCGTCTGCATCTCAATCCTGCACACGACGGATTTGCACGGCCACATCTTGCCGACATCTGATTATGACGGGATCGCTGATCGCGGTGGCCTGGCCCGTTGCATTACGCAGGTTCGGCGCTGGCGCAGGCAAAATCCGAACTCAATCCTGATCGATGTCGGTGATGTTTATCAAGGCACCGAGGTAAGCTTCCGAAATAAAGGCGAACTGATAATCGATCTTTTCAATCACCTCAAATATGACGCGTGGGTGATTGGTAATCACGAATTCGATTGGGGGATCGAGCCGTTTACCAATGCGCTGCGAAAATCGGCGATGCGTGTGCTGGGTGCGAACACGACATTAGACGGGAAACCGGCTGGCTCATCTTCCGATTTGCAACATCCGTTCGCAAAGGTTCAGCCATTTATCATCAAGGAAATTGCGGGTATCAAAGTCGCAATTATTGGAATCACAACGCCGGGGATGTCGTTCTGGCTTCCGCGGGAGTTTACGTTTGGACTCGATTTTCAGCATCCCGTTGAGCCCGTACGCCGTGCAATTGCGAAAGCGAATAGCGAAGGCGCGGCCGCGATTGTGCTCACAGGTCACATGGGACTGAAGCCGCGCACGGGCGGCGATGACTTTGCGAATACGGTGATGGCATTGACTTCCGAATTTCCGGAGATCGCAGCTTTCATAGCGGGTCATACTCATCAGGCCATTCCAAGTCGGATAACGAATAGTGTACTTTTCACGCAAGCGGACCACTTTGGGATTCACGTTGGCCGCGTCGATCTCCTTTTTGATCGAAAATCCAAAAAATTGCTGCGTCGCGAAGCAATCTGTGAGCTAATGGATAACCGCTTCGATCCGGATCAAGTTGTGCTTTCCAGAGCAAAATCGCAGCTTGAACAATCGGAGGCGTCGCTTGCGCAGCCGATCGGCGAATTGACGGAGACTTTGCATGCTCACGGCCGCCGCGGTCACCCGAGTGAAATCGAGAAGCTGATTGGCGCCGCAATTAGAGAGACATTGGCGGAACGAAGCGTTGTTGTCGATGCGATCATGCATGGTGTGTTCGATGAAAAGGCTAAACTTGCCGCGGGCCCAACGACGGTAAACGACGTTTGGAATATCATTCCGTACGAAAACCTCATCGTTACAGCCACGCTATCCCCTGATGAAATAAAAAGCGTGATGGAAGAAGTGTATGCCAGTCATGAGCCACGAAGTTTGCTCGGGATCGCCGTGAACGTGGAGGGCCGCGGGCCCGCTCGCAGGATCACTTCAATACTATTTCCAGATGGCCGCGCGCTGGAGCGCGATAAGAGATACACGATCGCGTTCAACAGTTTCGACGCGCGGAGCGGCGGTCACCATTTCATGAAATTGCGCGCGTTGCTGGAGAGACCGGAGGCGAATTGCGTTCTGCACGCCGTGCAAACACGCGACGCGGTTATCGATTATTTTCGGCGGCACAAAATTGTGCAAAAGATTGCTGCGAGACCGCCGTTGGTGATCGCGGCGTGATCTCACCACTTCGCTCTTGCAAAAAGGGCGGCTTTCGCTTGCCTATTTCGCCATGCGACTTGGGCTTCTTTGCTTTATTGGTCTGTTGCTAGGCGCTGATCTCGCCTTAGCGCAGACGGCCAAACCCGGATCACCGTCTCCCTCACCGACGCCGAAGCTGCCAGAGATCAGGCCGGCGTTGGTCGGAACCGCACCAAATTCGCTAATCAACACGATAGACACCGCCGACCTGATCAAGAAGGGACAAAAGGAAGCCGCGGTAATGTTTACTTGTCTCGTCGCGCCCAGTGGCCAGGTAGTTCGCAGCGGTGCCTATCGCGGCACACACGGATCTGAACTGCTGGAGAAGGAATTACTCAAACGGCTTGCGACTGCCAGGTTCATTCCAGCGATCCACAATCACGAGCCGGTCGTCGCCGTTTTTTATGGGACGGTCAAATTCGCAGTCGTGAACGGGAAACCGCGGCTGCGAGTTCTTGCCAATCAGCAACTCGAAGAAGTGGATAAGGAAACCGATTTCATTGACCCGCAACCGTACGTCGGCCAGAACCCAAAGGACCCAAACGACTCAAAGTTCACCGGTCTGCATTATCCCGAAACGGGCAGCACAGTGGCGGTCACCGGCGTTGTGGAGCTCTCGCTGAACGTCGATGCGAAAGGAAATCTGACGAACCTTCAGGTCTTGTCTGAGGAACCCCCGCTGCTTGGTTTCGGCAATGCGGCTCTAACCGACTTTGGCGAAGCGAAATTCATTCCGGCGTTCCGTAATGCCAAACCGGTCGAATCCAACGTGAAAATTCCAGTTTACTACAAGCCATCGGCTACCTCCGTTCAGGACCAGGGCGAGGATCAAGAGTAAGCGTTGGTTGATGAATCGGGTTGTCCGGGCGTCCTTCTTCAAACGCGATCCGCTCACTTGTGCGCGCGAACTCATCGGCACCGAACTGATTTGGGGCGACTGCTCAGGCGTCGTCGTCGAAGTGGAAGCGTATGCGGCAATTAATGACGAAGCTGCGCACACCTTTACGCGCCCGAGCGCGCGAAGCTTCATCGAGCGTAACAAAGCCGGCGCGGCTTACGTCTATTTCAATTACGGCGTTCATTGGATGTTAAACGTGCTGGTGAAAGGCAGCGCGAACGGCTTTGTTTTGATTCGGGCGCTCGAGCCCCGGCGAGGGGTCGAACTGATGAAGCGACGCCGTGGCGTTAACGATCTCCGACAGCTTTGCTCCGGCCCGGGGAAAATCACACAAGCACTCGCTATCACAGGTGGAGATCATGAGATGGATCTGTGCTCCGATCCCCGCCACTGCTTTGTCTCCAACTCACGCACGATTTTCGATGTCGTGGCGGACGAACGCATCGGCATTAGCCGTTCTGCGCATCTGCCGTGGCGATTTACGCTGCGCGGGAGTCCGTTCGTGAGCCGAGCAATAAAGCTGTAGCAGCGCATGAATGGTAGGCGGCGCACTGCGCCGACGGTGCGCCTCAGCGCGGCGTCCCTACTACACCTCATTGACTCACACTAGGCTTCATCGAAATTCTTCGTTTCGATGAAGGAAACGAAACAGCGTGTTTTGCTCGGCATGAGCGGTGGAGTCGACTCCAGTGTCGCCGGATATTTACTGCGCGAGCAGGGCTACGAAGTCGTTGGCGTGACGATGAAGGTCTGGCCGCAGGATTGTATCTCGCGAGCGGAGGACAAATGCTGCGGGCCACAGGCAGTCGCCGATGCGCGCGCGGTAGCGCACGCGCTCGGCATCCCGCATTACGTTGTGGACGAGGCCGATCAGTTCGAGCGCGTCGTTATTGATTATTTCGCAGGCGAATATCAGGCCGGCCGAACGCCGAACCCGTGTGTGATGTGCAACGAAAAACTCAAGTTCGGCAATCTCTGGAGCAAAGCCAGGGCACTTGGTTGCGATTACATCGCCACTGGCCATTATGCGATTATCGAGCACGTTGCAGCCGCGGGCGCTGACCGCGGCCGCGTGGATTTACTTAGCAAGGTTTCAGCCGCTGGGGTCAACCCCCCCGACTACAGTAACGCTCCCGGCAACGGTTACGCCGTGCTGCGCAAAGGCGTAGACCCACGCAAGGATCAGTCATATTTCCTTTTCAGCCTGCGTCAGCCGCAATTGCGCCGCGCGCTTACGCCGCTGGGCACGATGACCAAACCGCAGGCCCGGGAGATTGCGCACTCGTTAGGCCTAAAGGTTGCCGATAAAATCGACAGCCAGGAAATTTGTTTCGTTCCCGGAAACGATTATAAGGCGTTTTTACGTTCACATCTGGGAGAAGACGAGTTTCACCGCGGTGAAATTTACGACGTCGCTGGAAATTTCCTCGGTGAACATGGGGGCATCGAGCTATTCACGATCGGTCAGCGTAAAGGGCTGCCCGGCGGTTCGGTGCGTCCGCGTTATGTTGTCGATCTCGATCCAGCCACAAATCGCGTCATCGTTGGCGATGCCGACGATCTGGTCTGCGAGGAGTTCGAGATCGATCGTGTGAACTGGCATCCCGTCGCCGGACCCGGCGAGAAACTGTCATTCGAAGCGACAGTCAAGATCCGTTATAACCATCCCGGGACGCGTGCAACAGTTACGCCGCTCGAGAACGATCGTGCACATGTGCGCCTGCATGACCCTCAGCGTGCCGTAACGCCCGGACAAGCTACAGTCGTATACGACGGTGACGTCGTCTTCGGCGGCGGATGGATTTGCCGCCGGAAAGCGCTCGTGCCCGCGTAATACATGGCCGAAAAAATCTTTGTTGCGCTGAGCACATTTCCGGACGCCGAAATCGCGCACCGGATTTCGGACCAATTGGTGAGCGAACGTTTTGCGGCGTGCGCGAACATTTTGCCGTCCGTCGAATCGATTTACCGTTGGAAGGACAAGATCGAATCGGGTAACGAAACCTTGGCCTTGTTCAAAGTCAGCGAGGACCGGCAAGCAGCGTTTCAGGACAAGCTGCGATCGCTTCATCCGTACGACGTGCCGGAGATCATTTTCGTTCCAGTTGCGAGCGGTCTACCGGAATATCTCCGGTGGGTTGCAGAGAACTGCGGTCAGGCGCGCTGATGTCTTTTGCCAGTCAGATAGATGGCGAGGCCAATGGCGTTCGCGATTGCGGTCACCGCGATGATTTTCACGGCGAAAGTCAAGGGGCTCGGAACATCGATGATTGGATAGATGGTGAAGAAAATCGCCGATAGCGCCATGACGGCGCCGGAAATGGCAGCGATCCGCAACCAGATTGGAGCCCCAGTACGAATCGCGCCGGCGCCAAAGAGCGGAATCGCGAACAACGTAGCGTAAACAATTCCGTAGAAAACATTTGAAGCATTATCGACCAGTTGAAATGCTTCCTGAATGCCGGTGCCGACTTGGCTTGCGATGGCAATAGTAAGCGTCAGGGTGCTGACGAAAATCACCGAATTGATCGGCGTTCTGAACTTTGGATGCAGACGCGAGAACCAGCGAGGCAGCAGACAATCCCAGCCGGCGACCATCGGCAATCGTGAACTGCCAGTGACGTGGACGCTCGTGGATGCGATCGTTTTCACGGTCATCAAAATAATGGCGATCGATGCGATCGCGCTTGCAATGGGAAAGAAAGGCAACCCGAGATGCAACGTCTGCGGCACCGGGCCGATGAGATCGATCGGCTTGTCGCCGATGAATGCGAGCACCGAACTCGTGCCGAGAATGAACGCCAGCGCGATCACCGGTGACGCGATCACGACGGAGCGACCGATGTCGCGCGCCGGGGAGCGAGTTTCGCCGGCGAGAATCGCGACGTATTCGAATCCGCTGAGGCCCCCGATCGCGAGTTTCGTGCAAATGTTGATGCAGTAAAACATCGACATGGTTGGCGCGGCGAGGACGAGCGGATGATACTCCTTCAAATCGCCGCGCCAGAGCGCCACGAATGGCAACGCGATGAGCGCAGCATAAACGGCAAGCATGGTAAAGCCGCCGATATTGTGCACCCATTTGCCTAGCGACAGGCCGCGCACGGCGATCCATCCGAGCCCGGCGACGATTGCGCTACTCACGAGTGAAACGGACCATTTGCTATGCGGCATCCAGGCGGCGCTGTCGCCGATTGCGTACGAGATGTTTGTGGTTACGAACATTCCGGCCATCGCGATCACCATGATGGACAGCAGCCACAAATTCCACGCCACCATGAACCCGGCGAATTCGTTGAATGCTAATTTGGCCCATTGGTAAATACCGCCCTCGAACGGCATTGCCCGGCTCAAGTAAATGACGACGATGGCTTGTGGAAGG
>DATFXP010000093.1:0-14541 GCA_035315785.1 Candidatus Udaeobacter sp.
AGCGCGTAGCCCATTGCCGCAATGCGCGCCTTCGCTTTGGCTGCATAGCTGTCGCGTTCGAACAGTGCGAACGGAAAGAAAAGGACCTTTCCAGCGTTGCCGAGAAAGCTTTTGATCTGCTGCTCAACGTGATCGAGGTAACCGTGACCATAAACCGTGGAATTGCTGACCAGCAGGATTCGCGGTGTTAATTTCATTTGTTACATGTATAACAGCGAAGTATAGGTATATATCACATGCTGGCAAAGAAAAATCTCGCCTGGCTGCTTCTTTTGGTTCGGCTTCCGGCTACTCATTCCGCGGAGCGCGTCGCGATCTGGCGCAAGCTCAAAAAATCCGGAGCCATCCAGATTCAAACTTCAACTTATATTCTTCCCGACGACCCTCCCCGGCATGAGACATTTCAGTGGTTAACGCAGCATATCCGTGACACTGGAGGCGACGCTACCCTCGTCCGCGTAAGAGAAATCGAGGGTTTGTCCAATGAAAGGATAATCGAATTGTTCAACACCGCCCGGGCGAAGGAATACGCGTCGCTTCGGGAAATGTTGCGCCCTCTCATGGCGAGGTCCACGCGAACATCAAATCTAGACGGGAGGTTTGATCGCATTCGAAAACAATTTCGCGAAATCAGAGAGACCGATTTTTTTGACAGCCCCAAAGCGAAAGATCTGGAGACGGTTCTGCGGAAGCTCGAGGAAACTCAGCCCAAGTCGAAAACGCAACCCAAGCTCGAGCGGCGAGATTTTCGCGACAAGATCTGGCTCACTCGGCCGCGACCGGAGATCGATCGTGTCGGGTCGGCATGGCTGATCCGCAAATTCATCGATCCGAAAGCGAAATTCGTTTTTGGAAACAAACGTGGTCAGAACCAACGCGTACTCACTTTCGACATGCTGGAGGGCGATTTTTCACATGATGGGGACGATTGCACGTTGGAAACGTTGATCAGGCGATTCGGAATTCAGGATAAAACTGTCTGCAAAATCGCGGAAATGGTTCACGACGCAGATTTGGGCGACGACAAGTTTCAACGGACCGAGTGCCTCGGTATCGATCGTGTTCTCAAAGGCTGGGCGAAAGAAGGTTTGTCTGACCAGGAGATTCTGCGCCGCGGTTTTGAATGCTTCGACGCCCTGTGCGTGTTTTTGGGACCACGATGAATGACGTCCCAGAAAACGAGCGCGACGTAGATCGTCAAATGCCGTCGTGGCGCCAAGTGTTTCTGTATTTTCTTTTTCTTGGTTTCGTCAACATCGGCGGGCCAGTTGCGCAGATCACGATGATGTTCAACCACATGGTGGAGAAGCGCAGATGGCTCTCCAAGGATCGCTTCATCAAGATTATGGCTTTCTGCCACATGCTTCCTGGTCCGGAGGCGCTACAACTGGCGATCTACATTGGTTACCTAAAGCGCAAGTTTTGGGGCGGCGTATTGGCGGGTATCACTTTCATTTTGCCGGGCGCAATCGCGATGATCGTGTTGAGCTGGCTGTATGTTCGTTATGGCAAGCTTCCTCAAATAACGGACGCTCTGTATGTGCTCAAGCCGGCCGTGCTCGGCATCATTGCCGCGGGCATTATTAAACTTGGGCGCGCGTCGATCAGGAACATGTTCCTTGCGGTTCTGCTCGTCGGCGCGTTTGTGGGGATGCGCTTCGGGGGAATCAACTTCCTGCTAATTCTTCTAATCGC
Source organism: Candidatus Udaeobacter sp. (assembly GCA_035315785.1). Classification (GTDB taxonomy): domain Bacteria; phylum Verrucomicrobiota; class Verrucomicrobiia; order Chthoniobacterales; family UBA10450; genus Udaeobacter. Next base: position 1,696 of record DATFXP010000093.1, read on the forward strand.
AGGGTTACTGAACTTGATCGTGGAGCGTGGCTCTTCGCTGCTCAAAAGAACTGCACCGACCTTGCCGGTCATGCTAGTTGGAACGACTGCATTGCTTCCATTGAGCGATTCGCGTTTGTTCCAAATTGCCTGGCTGTTTTTCAAGACCGGGCTGCTAAGCTTCGGAGGTGCATACGCGTCGCTTGTTTTCGTGCAACGCGGTGCCGTTGCACAATATCATTGGCTCTCCGACGGCCAATTGCTCGATGGCGTGGCCCTAAGCGTAGCAACGCCGGGGCCGTTCATGTTGTTCACGACTTTTGTGGGTTACATCGCCGGCGGAATTCCTGGCGCGGCCATCGCAACTTTTTTTGTGTTTTTGCCATCGTTTGTTTTCGTGTTGGGCGGAGTGCACTACATCGAAAAAGTCCGCGAAAACCGCGGACTTCAGGCGTTCCTTGCCGGGGTCAGCGCTGCAGTAGTGGGTGTAATCGCAGTCGTCTCGTTAGACCTGATTCCGCAAGCGCTGGTTGACTGGGTAACCGTCGGAATCTCGCTCGTAGCTTTCGTACTTATCGCGTTTCTCAAACGCGATGTCGCTCTGGTAGCAATCGGGGCAATCGTTGGTGGAATGATTTACGCAGGCGGTCGCATGTTCGCCTGAACCTGGGCTTGTTCGAGCTCGAACAGCGATCGGTTGAACTGATCCGATACGCTGAACTACCAGGTCACATCCGAATAGGAAGCGCGGTTCAATTCATGTCGACTGCTGAATCAAGACAAGTGTGCAAAGAATCCGCGATTCAGAGGGCGAACAGAACTGCTTGCGAGAAGCAAGGAACTGGTTCGGGAACTAAGAGCCAGCACAAGAGAAATTAAACGCTCACGACGGCTCGCCAAAAATCTGGCGAATAGCAAGCGGCGCAAAACGGTAAAGAGCTGAAACACGTTCAACGATACGCTTCTTTATCGAAGATTGCGCAGCATCCTTCTTTCTAATCAGCGAAGCGGCAAATGGTGTAATTCGGCGAACAAAGCGATTTTGGACTCGTGTGTGTTGCAATTATTCGGCCAAACCCGCGATAACTCGGGTTCATAAACGCCGCACTGCTTGGCGTTTTTTAGTTCCTTCGCAATTCGCCTCACCAATATTTTCATAAGCACAGGTCAACAACGGAGCTTTCAAAAGGTGGAGCAGTTTTACAATGACAGTTTCTACCAAGTGTAATCAGAACAAAGCGAATGAAGGTGACAACGTTGTAAATTTTTCGTGGCTAAGAACCAAATGCAAAGGCGGCGAAGCGAACGTGAGATTACGCCGCTTCGCCGCGCTTCACCCTGATCGCGTTGAACGGCTTTTACCCCGCTGGCATCATCCATTCACAACACGATCCACCCACAATTAGTACGCCGAGCCCTTTTTCTTGTGCTCCTTCGCTTCGTTGTGCTTGCTCAGCACTTTGCCGGTCGCGTCCATTTCAACGCCAATCTCTTTACCCTTCTTTTGAATTACGGCTTCATAATTGGCGCCCTCTTTCTCCCAGCGAAGGATTGATCCACCTTTCGCTTCCGCCTGAGCAGCTTGCTGTACCGCAGCAGGCACATCGGAGCTGTTAATAGCTTGTTCCTCGTGTTTTTCTTCTTTCGCTTGTGCGGTCACGCTAAATGACAACGCGGCGCTCACCGCTGCTACTGTGACCAGATTTTTCCCTTTCATTTCCCCTTTTTGACTATTAGAAATCAGTATTGTTCGAAACTGATTGCTCGTCGGCACAAGAGAACTGCAAAAAAAGAATTCTCAGCGATCAGCATGTCAGGCCGAACCCCGACAGGCGAGTGCACTCCCCCTCGTAGTCGCCGATTAATTTCAAGATCTTCGATTGAAATGCATCTTGCGCGCTGTAAACGGCTCCGATCGCCTCAGCGAACGCCTTTTGCTTGAGCTCTTCCTCAATCGTCAGGCTGAGTTCAGCGAGTTTTTCGATATTGGCTCGAGAATGAAACTCCAGTTCCTTAAGCTTGGAGAGGACCACAAGCGATCTCTCCAGCTGTGTCGGTTCTACGGTTTGAGCCGGCTTTGCAGCCTCAGATTTGTCAGGGCTTTCGGCGACAGTCGCAGCCTTCTTTTCAACTGGAACGCCCTTCTTGGGCGGCGAAGGAGCAGGAGCATGCTTCTCCTTATGATGCTTCTCTTGATTGACTTTTTTCGCGTGTGCGACGTTTCGTGGATCTCCCATCAACTTATTGACGGTTGTCGAAGGCCTTCCGGTTGTATATCGCGACGCAATTGCTCACCTCATCCAACCGAAAAAGTCTTCGCGTAGAGTCTCACTCGCGCGACCTAGCCACACGCATCCAGACGTACAATTCGAAGGTGAGTCAACGTTCGTGCGTAGAGAAGTAATCGCGCAATGCGACGCGTGCCGCTTGATAACCGCACATGCCATGGACACCGCCGCCGGGAGGCGTGGAAGCCGAGCACAAATAAACGCCAGGCAACGGTGTGCGATAAGGAGCCGGAGAAAGAACCGGTCGTGCTAACAGTTGGATCAGGTTCGCTGCGCCACCGCTGATATCGCCTCCAATGAGGTTCGGATTCGATTCCGCAAGATCAGTCGCACACATTTTGTGGCGGGCGAGAATGCAATCGCGAAAGCCGGGCGCGAATCGCTCAATCTGCGATTCGATTTGATTCGACATATCCGCACCGCAGTTGAATGGAACATGGCAATACGCCCAAAGCGTGTGCTGATCACGCGGTGCGCGCGCTTCATCGAAGAGACTTTGCTGCGCGACCAGCACGAACGGGCGCTCAGGAACTTTTCCGCGCGCAACCTCGCGTTCCGTTGCCGCGATTTCGTCAATGCCGCCACCGAGATGAATCGTTCCCGCACGGCGACATGCTTCGGCTTTCCATGGGATGGGCTCGCTCAGGGCATAATCAATCTTAAAAATCCCAGGCGCGTGTCGGAATGACTGCAGTTTGCGCCGATATCGCGCTGGCAATTCTTGCCCAGCGATTCGCAAAAATTCCCAGACTGAAAGATCCAGAAGAGTCGCGCGCGATTTCGGCAGGTCGCGAAGATTCTCGGTGCGATGATTTACTTCAATGCTGCCGCCGAGCTCACGCAAATAAGCGGCTAGCGCATTCGAAATCTGCTGCGATCCCCCACGTGGAATCGGCCAACCCACCGCGTGTCCCGCAAGCGCGAGCACCAAGGCAAATGCTGACGACACCGGTGCATCCAAAGGGAGAAATGAGTGTGCGGCGATCCCGGCGAAAAGCGCGCGCGCTGGTTCGTGTCGAAACAAAAACTTCGCCAGCAACGTTGCCGGCCAGAGCGCAAGGATTCCAAAGCGTCCAAGTGTTATCGGATGCCGTGGCCAATGCAAAATTGGTTGCAGAAACTCAGCCGACAGATCTTTCCAATTCGCCGCCAGGGGCTTCATCAGGCGCCGATACGCGCCCGAATCGTTGTACAATTGTTCCGCCGTAACATCGATGTCTCTGCAGAGACAGGCGGCGGAATCGTTGTCCAGCGGGTGCGCCAGCGGAATTTCGGGCTCAATCCATTCAAGCCCGAAGCGCTTCAGCGGGAGCGTCTTGAAAAATGGCGAGGCTGCTGCAAGTGGATGAACTGCCGAACAGATATCATGCAGAAAGAAAGGCAGAGTGAGTTGGGCCGAACGCGCTCCACCCCCAATCGTCGCGTTTGCTTCACAGACAACGACGGAACATCCCGCGCGCGCAAGCGTGATCGCCGCCGCGAGGCCATTCGGTCCCGAGCCGACGATAACCGCATCATAAGCATCTGCCATGAGTTCCAGTAGCAGGGATTTTGGGAAAGTTCGCTAATAAGTTGCGATTCAAAAGCGACCCACGCCCTCTATCACACGCAGACGTGCAGAACTTTTCGATTCAATTTCGATGGAGCGAACACAGCCTCACGAAACTGAAGCCAACTTTTCAATCGAAGAGTACGGGGCGAAAACTGTGGAAGCGGAGGAGTGCGAGGAAGAATTGCTCACCGAATACGCGACACTACTCGGGTTTTATCTGGCGAGTGCAGCCGTTCTGACAGGAATTTCGGTTCAACAGCACCGTCTGCCTAGAAAATTTGGTTTGCTTGATCTGGCGCTGCTTGGAATAGCTACGCACAAACTGAGCCGCATCATCGCCAAGGACAGAATTACCGGCATTCTGCGTGCGCCGTTCGTGAATTACATTCGCAGTGCCGGTGCCGGCGAAGTGGAAGAGGAACCGCGTGGCCGTGGATTTCAACGCGGCATCGGTCATTTGATTTCGTGTCCATATTGCATGGCGCCTTGGTGCGCTACGGCTCTGAGTTTCGGGCTTCTTTTCGCTCCGCGGGTGACGCGGTTCTTCGCCGGGATTTTGGTGAGCGTTACTGCCTCGGACTATCTCCACCGCGCCTACGCCAGGATGAAAGAGGAGTAACTATTGCGTGTCACGCTTCTCAAAAGCAAATGATCACGCCTTTGCGACCAGCGATCGCGCAAACTCTCCGATGCGCTCCACGAGATCGGGTGAATTCCAGAGCTTCTCGATTTGCTTCACGATAGCGCTGCCAACGACAGCTGCATCCGCAAAACCTAACACGGCACGAACTTGTTCCGGACTTGAGATGCCAAATCCAACCGCGACCGGCAAATCGCTGACCGACCGAGCACGTTTCACCAGAGCCTCAGCGTCGCGTGTCATTTGATCGCGCTCGCCTGTTACGCCAGCGCGGGAAACGGCGTAGATAAATCCGTGTGCTTGCTGCGCGATTTGCGCGAGTCGTTTGTCAGATGTTGTTGGAGCGACCAAGAAGATCGGATCGAGTCCATGTTGCAACAGGGTTTGGGTCCACGACTCTGCTTCCTCGGGGATCAGATCTGTTACGAGCACAGCGTCGATCTGAGCCTGGTTCGCCGCGACCGCGAGCCGTTCCTGCCCGAATTGCAGCAGCGGATTGAAGTAGCTAAACAACACGAGCGGTACATCGATGTGCTGCCTAGCGTTCTTCGCACACGTGAGTGCATCGTCGACTCTCACGCCGTTTCGCAGCGCCCGTTCCGATGCGCGCTGAATCACTTCACCATCCGCGACCGGGTCGCTAAACGGCATGCCCAGCTCGATGATGTCTGCTCCCGAGTTCGCGAGCTCAATCAACAAGCGCTCAGTAGTTGCAAGGTCGGGATCACCGGCGGTGATGAATGGGATGAAACCACCGCGTCCCGAGCGGTTCAATTTGCGAAACGTTTCTCTAATTCGGCTCATTGGCGTTGCAACTCCGCAACGAGCTGGACGTCCTTGTCGCCACGTCCAGAGACATTCACGATGATGGCGTCGTCTGGCGTCAGCTCCCGCGCCACGCCAATCGCAGGCAGAATGGCATGTGCGGTTTCCAAGGCAGGAATGATGCCTTCCAGTTCTGCGCAGAGTCGAAGCCCTTCGAGAGCCTCCGCATCGCTCGCCTGCGTATATTCAGCTCGGCCGCTGTCGTGAAGGTACGCGTGCTCAGGACCGATTGCCGAATAGTCGAGCCCTGCTGAGATAGAATGCGTTGTGGCAATCTGACCGTTCGTGTCCTGAAGCACATACGACATCGTGCCTTGAAGAACTCCCACGCGCCCGCCGCCGCTTTCTGTCCCGCTGTGAAATCTCGCAGCGTGTTTGCCTAACGAATCTCCACACCCCCCGGCCTCTACACCGATCAATCGCACGCCTTCATCTCCGATGAACGGATGAAACAAACCGATCGCATTCGACCCGCCGCCGACGCACGCAATTAGCGCGCGCGGCAATTTCCCTGTTGCGGAGAAAATTTGTTCGCGAGCTTCACGTCCAATCACGCTTTGAAATTCTCGGACCATTAGCGGGTACGGATGCGGTCCGAGCGCGCTGCCCAGTAGGTAGTAGGTATCATGAACGTTCGTTACCCAATCGCGCAGCGCCTCATTGATGGCGTCCTTCAGCGTGCGCGTGCCTGCATTTACTGTGATCACGTCGGCACCGAGCAATCGCATCCGGACAACGTTGAGCGCCTGTCGGCGCACATCTTCCGCGCCCATGTAGATCACACAGCGCAAGCCAAGCAATGCGCACACCGTCGCCGTCGCGACGCCGTGTTGCCCTGCTCCAGTCTCAGCAATGACACGGGGTTTGCCCATACGCCGCGCAAGCAGCGCCTGTCCGACGGCGTTGTTGATCTTATGCGCGCCTGTGTGCAGAAGGTCTTCGCGCTTCAGGTAAACTTGTGCTCCACCCGCGTATGTAGCGAGCCGCTGCGCGTGAAATAGTGGACTCGGTCGGCCCGCGTAATCGCGGAGCAGCATATTGAGTTCGCGCCAAAAATTCTGGTCCGTTAGAGCACGCATGAACTCAGTCGTCAGCTCCTCCAATGGCGCGACCAATGTTTCCGGAACGTAGCGGCCACCGAACTTGCCCCAATGTCCACCCGCGTCTGGTTCGCTCGATGTAATTCGCGCTTTTTGCATTGCTAACTCCTAGAAGAAGAAGCATTCGTCGTCGCGCTGGTTGCTCGCACAGCGCCAATAAATTGTTCGAGCGCAAGATGATTTTTCACGCCGGGTGCGCCTTCTATTCCGCTACAAACGTCAACCGCGTCGGGCGTCACGCTTGCGATCGCTTTACCAACATTCCGTTCGTTCAAGCCGCCAGAGAGAATCAGGAATCGCGTGTAGTGCATTGCAGCCCGCGCAGCGGACCAATCGCACGTCTGACCGGTTCCGCCTCGGAGCTCGGGGTGGTACGCATCAATGAGTACATCGCAATCTGAGAACGCTGCTGTGTGTTTCGGCTCAAACTGCGCATTTGTTGAAAGCGCGCGAATCACGCGAAATTCTTGAGCCAGTTCGCTGCACAATTCAGGTGTGGCATGTCCATGCAATTGAACGCACCGCAAGCCGGCAGTTTGGACGAGTTTGCGAATTTCCGCTGGATCCGCATCAACGAAAACGCCGACGGCGCAAGTTCGCGCCGGTAGCGCGTCAACAATTCGGCGAACGAAAGCAGGTTCGACGTAGCGCGGGCTCGCAGGATAAAAGTTAAACCCAATCATGTCTGCGCCGAGTTCGACACACGCGCGTGCATCATCCGCGTTTGTGACGCCGCAGATTTTGATTTGGATTCTTGTCTGCATCAGAACTGTAGGACATCTGTGTCAGACGCCACCGCCGCTGGTTCATCTTCTGCACCACCAATGAATTCGCGAAGCGCCGCTTCGGGATCGGCCGCTCGCATTAGCGCTTCCCCGATGAGAAAACCGCGGAAGCCAAGCGCCCGAAGGTGACGCAGAGACTTCGGATTTTGTAATCCACTCTCCGAAACCATGACTCGATCTCGGGGAGCTTCGGCTATCAAACGTTCGCTCGTCTCCAATGAGGTTCGAAACGTCCGGAGATCGCGATTGTTGACGCCGATAATTCTCGCGCCCGCACTTACCGCGCGACGCAACTCTTCTGACGTGTGCACTTCAACCATGGCGTCGAGACCGAGTTCGTCCTCCGCGGTTACGCGCAGTGTTGCTAACGTAGCGTCGTCAAGAGCTGCTAGGATCAGCAGTACAGCATCCGCACCGACAGCAGCCGCTTCGTAGATCTGAATTTCATCAACGATAAAATCCTTGCGCAAAAGCGGAAGGGCAGTAATCGCGCGAATCGCGGCGAGATCGAGAATCGAACCTCCAAAGTACTGTTCGTCCGTCAGGACGGATATAGCACAGGCGCCACCCCGCTCGTACCGAGTAGCCACGTCAGTCGCGGATATATCACTGCGGATCGTTCCAGCCGATGGCGACTGGCGTTTGAATTCCGCGATGATGTTCAAGGTAGGGTCGGCGCGCTGCGCCGACCGGACGCCGCAGCGCGGCGTCCCTACCAATGCTCGCGATAATGCATAGGGATTCGCGTTTGCTCGGATCGCTAAAGCGCGGTCGCGAAAATTGCGCGTAGCCGGATCGGCCCGAAGTCGCGCGACGACCGCGCGTTTTCGATCAACAATTTCGGAGAGAATATTGGCCATCTTCAGCTCCGATTAGTCTCGCGAATTAACGCCTCCAGTTTTGATGCCGCCTGTCCACTCTCGATGCTTTCACGCGCCATCGCCGTCGCCCTTTGAAAATCGTTCGCGACTCCCGCGAGAAACAGCGCCGCAGCAGCGTTTATGACGACCAGATCGCGGGCCACAGCAAAATCATCATTGTTCTCGCCGCCCAAAATTGCTCGCGTCACTCGTGCATTCTCAGCCGGGCCTTCGCGGGGTCGATTAACCGATCGGCGTTGTAGTCCGAAGTCCTCCGGAGCAATTGTGAACTCCCTCACGCCGGTGCGTGCCGAGCATGCTGTGACAAAAGTTTCGCCTGCAATCGTTACTTCATCCAGACCATCGGCGCCATGAACAACCCACGCTTGTTTCACACCGAGAAGCACGAGCGCGGATGCAACTCGCTCAACGAGCGAATGATCCCACACGCCTAAAAGTTGAAAAGGCGCACACGCAGGATTCGTTAGGGGACCAAGTAAATTAAACGTCGTGTGGACGCCAAGTTGCCTGCGCACCTGTGCGACACGAGCTGTCGCCCGGTGGAACTGCGGCGCAAACATGAAACAGATCCCGTGTTCGTTGAGAGAGCGCTCCATTGTTTCGGGAGCGGCGACAGTGTTAACGCCCAACGCTTCGAGAACATCGGCGCTCCCTGATTTCGAAAAGGTAGCGCGCGCACCGTGTTTCGCCACGGGCAAGCCGGCACCGGCGATGACAAATGCCGCAGCTGTCGAAACATTGAACCGTTTGGCCGTACTCGAACCTGTTCCTGCTGTATCGATGAAGTGCTCGTGCCGCGAATGCAGGGGGGTCGCGCGTTCGCGCATCGCTTCGGCCATGCCCGCAAGCTCTTCGACTGTTTCGCCTTTGGCCGTCAAAGCAATGAGCGCGGCTCCGATCTGAGAATCACTGGCAACTGGATCAAGCAAAGCGTCGAGGAGGTTCGCCGCCTCGGCCCGTGAAAGATTTTCGCCGCGCACAAGACGCATCGTCGTCTCGCGAAGCTCGAGACTCCCGGTTTCACTTGCCATCGCGTGCAGATTCATCGCGTTCCTATCTGACTCGCCATCGCAAGCGCCTTCATCATTGCACGCGCTTTGTTAACGGTTTCTTCGTATTCCCGCTGCGGGTCTGAATCGGCGACGATGCCGGCGCCAGCCTGGAAGTACACATGCCCGTTTTTCAACACGGCACATCGCAATGCGATGCAAGAATCAAAATTTCCGTCGAACCCAAAGTAGCCGATGGCGCCCGCGTAACAGCCGCGCCGCGTTTTCTCCAATTCGCTAATGATTTGCATCGCGCGGATCTTGGGCGCGCCGGAGACAGTTCCAGCAGGAAAGGTCGCTCGAACTGCATCAAACACGCTGCAACCGCTGCGCAGACGGCCTACTACGTTGGACACGATATGCATGACATGGCTGTAGCGCTCGATCTGCATGAACTCTGTGACTTGAACGGAACCGAATTCCGCCACTCGACCAACGTCATTGCGTGCGAGATCGACCAGCATGATGTGCTCGGCGCGCTCCTTCGGATCCGCCAGCAGCTCCGCGGCGTTGGCTTCGTCTTGCGCTGGAGTGAGGCCTCGCGCGCGCGTGCCTGCGATTGGACGAATCTCCACAGTGTCACCGGTCAACCGGACGTGCATTTCCGGAGAACTTCCGACAAGTGAAAAATCACCACCGAAGTTCAGACAAAACATATACGGAGAAGGATTGATAAAACGAAGGCAACGATAGAAATCGAGCGGTGTGCCGCTGAACGATGATTCGAATCTCTGCGATAGCACGACTTGGAAAATATCTCCCGCCAGGATGTATTCTTTCGCGCGGTTAACTGCGCGTTTGAAATCGTCCGGCTCGAAATTGCTCTGGTACTGTCGGCGCGCTCCACCGACCGCAGCGGCGTCCCTGCCGGCAGAATGAAGGTCGTCCTCTGCAATGGGAACGAGCGGCAACTGGGCAGGCTGCGCGAGTTTACGCGCGATCTCATTAATCGATTCCACCGCCTTCGAGTAAACCTTCTCAATCTCGCCATCCTCGAGGAATGCGTTCAGTACGATTTTCAAGCTGCGCAGTCGATGATCGAAAATCAGGATGGCGCTTGGAATCATCAAAAGCGCTTCGGCCAGTCGAAGTTCATCTCGACGTGGGAGCGGAACTTTCGGTTCGAAAAAGTGGATCGCTTCGTAGCCAATGAAACCGACGGCGCCGCCGCCAAACCGCGGCAGTTCCGGACGCGATGCAAACTGATAACGGCTCATCAGCTTTTGCACTTCGTCAACTGGGCCCTGGCTGATTTGCAGTCGGTGCTCCTTTTCGCCCTCGATGATCCGAACCCGGCGTCCGTGACTCTGCATCACCATGCGAGGATCGACGCCAATGAACGAAAAGCGTCCCGAGACATCGTTCTTTTCGGTGGACTCAAAAAGGAAACTGTAACCACCGCAGTCCAGTTTCTTGAAGGCTGAAACTGGCGTTTCGCCGTCCGCGATAAACTCTGCGAAAACGGGAATGACGTTGCCGCGCTTCGCGAGCTCGACGAATTCGCCCAGAGTGGGAGTGACTTGCGCCATTGCGGTCATACAAGTGTCAAAAATCGCGCGAGAATTTTCTTTCCATCGTGGGTAAGCACGGACTCGGGGTGGAACTGCACGCCGTACACGGGGAATTCGCGATGGCAAAGCGCCATGATTTCTCCGTCATCGCTTTCTGCAGTGATTTCCAGACAGACCGGCAGTGAAGTTCGCTTCACAACAAGCGAATGATACCGGCCAGCTTCGAATGAGGGGGCCAAACCAGAAAAGAGGCTGTTCCCGTTATGGGTAATGGTTGATGCCTTCCCATGCATCAGCCGCGAAGCGCGCACGATTTCTCCGCCATATGCTTCGGCGATGCATTGATGTCCCAGGCAAACACCCAGAATTGGAGTGCGTGGGCCAAACTCCAGAATCACGTCTTTACTAATCCCCGCCTGGCGCGGTGTACACGGACCTGGTGAAATGCAGATACGCTCCGGTCCTAATGCATCAATTTCCTTCAGCGAAATCGCATCATTCCGCCTAACGATAGGTTCACATCCAAGCTCGCCGAAATACTGAGCGAGATTGTAAGTAAACGAATCGTAGTTATCGATCAGCAGCAGCATTTTTAGCGGAGCCAGGTGTCAGATCCATTTTATCAAAGTTGTAGCCACTGGCCTGTGGCCGGTCGGATTCAGCCGTAGGGGGACGGCCCGCAGGACCGTGGCTACGGCAAACAAGATCATGAATCGCCCGAACTTCGGCCACAAGTTGAAGGTATTGCGGCGGCGTTAGCGCTTGTGCGCTGTCGGAAAGCGCGAGCTCGGGCTGATTGTGGACCTCGATCATGAGTCCGTCTGCGCCGGTTGCCACACCTGCTCGTGCCAGAGGCGTAACCATATACGCCGTGCCGGTGCCGTGCGAAGGATCAACGATCACTGGCAAATGTGAAATGCGCCGGATCGCAGGCACAGAAGCGAGATCGAGCGTGTTTCGCGTATGCTGCGCGAATGTGCGCACACCGCGTTCGCAGAGGACCACATTGTAATTGCCCTCAGCCATGATGTACTCCGCTGCGAGCAACCATTCCTCAAGCGTGGCAGCCATTCCGCGTTTCAACAGCACAGGCAACCTGGATCGGCCCGCGCGTTTCAGAAGCGAGAAGTTCTGCATATTGCGAGCGCCGATCTGAATCACGTCGCCGAGTTTTTCAATGAGATCGACATGCGATTCCTCAACGGCTTCAGTCACAATCTTCAAGCCGAACTCCTCGCGGACGGCTGACATTATTTCCCAGCCCTTATCGCCCAAGCCTTGGAACGTGTAAGGCGACGTTCGAGGTTTCCAAACGCATCCGCGAAAAAATCGCGCACCACTTTGATGGACGGTCTTTGCAATCGCGAAGGCTTGTTCGCGGCTCTCGATCGCGCATGGCCCGGCAATGATTGCCAACTCGGGATCGCCAATCGCCGCGTCGCCGGCACGAACCACAGTTTTATCGGGTCGCAGATCGAGCGTGATCAATTTGTATGGCTTCGTGACGCGGATGACTTCCGCAACACCAGCCAGGTTTTCAAAACGCCGTCCATCGATCGGGCCCTCATTGCCTGTGATGCCGATCGCGGTCCGCGTCGCTCCCGGCATGGGATGGGCGCGAAAGCCTACTGCCTCAACAACGCTTATCACCGCATCGATTTCCGATGCGGTGGCGCCGGGTTTCATTACGATTAACATTTGATCATAAGTAGTTGGATTTGTTTCGTCAGACGCAGAGACAGATCTCGTGCGAGAGAGATGAATCAGCGTCCGTTGAGAAAACGGTCGCCTTCTATCGCCAGTTTCCGAGCGCCGACGCGCAGATGCACCGCAAGCTATCTGCGGGTTCTGCTGAGTAAGGAGTAGCAGCGCTCATTAGGTAAAAGATAGAGATGGTCCGACGAATTGTCGACCAGAAATGTGAATGCTTGGTAACAGCGACGTTACCAAACGGCACAATGTTGCAATGAACCCACTGCAGCCGTGGTTCCAGCCAACACCGATAAGGGTACAGAATGCTCGCAACATCAAAGCTCGTGACTGCCTTCTCAATCCTCGCTGCGGGAATGATCGTGGCACCAGCTTTTGCACTAAAAGTGACTGAGCCGGCCGCGGCGTCGCATGGGTACCCCGGCTTGTGTGACATGAACGGTAAGAAACTCGCTGACGGCGAATTCCGGCAATGGGTAGAGGACAATCGGTTACACGTTGTGATCACCTACAAATTCTCCGCCGG
>DATFXP010000094.1:0-4348 GCA_035315785.1 Candidatus Udaeobacter sp.
CACGCACTCAATCCTCATGCGTGCAAAGAGTAAAACCGTACGTTTTATTCGAGCCCGGCACGACTTGCAGATAAAGACGATCCGGCTTCGGTCGGATAATCGCGAACATATCCTTTGATGTTGCAAGAGAGAGAGAGAGAGGGTCGGCGAAGCGAGTTTCGCGCCTCGGCGATTCCAGCTTAGAGATCTCCATCTTCCTCTGAATCTTCTGCTTCAGAAAGCAGAGTAAGAGGTAGCGAAAGAGGAATTTTTTTTGCGGACCGGCGCGCAAATCCGACCGAGGAACGAAACAGTTACGATGGATTGGAATCTGGTCGTTGACCGTTTATACCTGCTTTTGCGTCTTGAGCAGCTTGATCGCGTCGCGTAACTCGGCAGCTCGCTCGTAAAGCTCCTTCGCGATCGCCGTTTCCATTTCGCGCTGCATGACCTCCAGCTTCGAAAGCGGGCGTTTCGATTTTACTTCCTCAAGCCATTCGTCAAGGAACGCGATCTCCGCGCTTTTAGATACCAGTTCCGGAAAGTTCGATTGCTGCAAAAAATCCACAATCGCCTCGCGACCGCGTTCGATTTCCGCTATGGCGTCGGCAAATTTTCCCTGAGCAAGAAAAATGGAAGCCTTAGCGCGCGTATTCATCATGAGCACGTAAGGCCGGAACTGTTGCAGGCCCCAGGAGAAATCCTCCCGTTCCGTGTGGTCGTTGACGAAAGTAAAAAGATCGAGATTTCGCTGCGTATCGCGCACGACGCCTTCGAAATCGTTAACCTGAAACAGGCTCAAGTACCGATGATAATATTGGATGCCTTCCTGTTGCAGCTCCGCGCATTGCTCCGCGGAAAGCTCGTAAGCCTCGCCCTTTTGTTCGGCCCGCATCGCGCGCTTCCGGTGGTAATCCAACAGCGATTCGCAATTGTGCGGGCGCCGACCATCGGGTCGTCCGGTGATTTCCATTTGCAAGACGCCGAGATCGACGCGCAGCTGCAATTTTTCGCGGCCGTCGAGCCCGGTGATCTTGCGCACCTTAACAGTGCCGCTCTCGTAGGGCCAATCCTTCAGAATGGTATGGAGATCCAAGCTCATCGTTCCAAACATCCAACATTCAATGTTCGCTTGTCAATATCTTCGCGGTCGGACAATAATGCGGCACGAGCGAACCGTGGCACAAATTTCCACTAGTCACTACACACCGCTGATTTAGCATTGCTTCGATGGAAGATTCGATTGACGCGTTCATTCGTTTTCTCGCAGTCGAGCGCGGTCTCTCTGAAAACTATCAGCTTTCCACGCAAAGATCGCTGACCGAATTCGCGCAATGGTGCGGTGCGAAGAAAAAAATCAGTCACCCGCGCAGCGTGACTCTGCCGTTGATGAGTGAATATCTTGCCGACCGTAAACGCGCTGGCCTTTCGGCTTCTTCGATCAAGCTGGTTGTGGTTGCGCTGAAGATTTTTTTTCGGTTTCTCGCCGCGAAAGGGATCATAGAGCGTGATCCGACGGAGGCATTGGCGCTGCCGCGGATAGAACGGTATCTCCCGGAAACGCTGAACGAATTGCAGGTGGAGCAATTCCTGGAAAAAATCGACACCAAAGCTGTTCATGGATTACGCGACCGAGCCATAATCGAGCTGCTGTACGCAAGCGGGCTGCGCATCTCGGAGTTGGCAAGTGCGCGCCTTGAGAATTTCAATTTCGAAGAGCGCATGGTGCGCGTGACCGGCAAAGGCAACAAGACGCGTCTGGTCCCCGTCGGCCGAAAAGCATGCGAAGCCTTGGCAGCATACCTCTCCACGGAGCGACCAAAGCTGGTGAAGCCGCGCAGCAGCAGCGAAATTTTTCTGTCTGAACGAGGCACGAAATTAACCACAGCGCGCATATGGCAGATCGTTAAAAAGCACGCGCGGCGGGCTGGACTGGAGAAGAACATTTATCCTCACCTTCTGCGGCACAGCTTCGCAACGCACCTGCTCGGCAACGGCGCAGATCTGCGAATCATCCAGGAGATGCTGGGCCACGCCGACATATCGACGACGCAAGTCTACACCCATGTCGATCAACAAAGGCTGAAGGCTGTGCATCGCCAATTTCATCCGCGGGCGTAGGTAGAGACGCCACGCTGCGGCGTCCGGTCGGCAGCGGCGCATCGACTCTACCAATTTGTGTTGAACGCCTATCGAGCATCGAGTATCCAGCATCCACTTGTTTTGAGGCGGCTATTTTCATGAAGCGAGTTCTGTTCGTCTTAATCGCACTGGCGGTCGCTGCATTTGCTGGTTGGTACTACTGGCAATTTTCGCAACGAGTCTCGAGCTCTCCCGTGGCCGGGCTTTTACCGCGCGAAACGATTTTTGTGGCGCAAATCCCAGACTTCAACCGAGCCCTCGACGAATGGCAGCACTCTGACGTTTATCAGCTGTACCGGGAGCCTGCAGTGCAGGATTTTTTGCGCAAGCCGCTGGGCAACGCTCCAAAAACCGATGCGGTATCTCAAACGCTGCGCGAAATCGAACAGCTCGCAGCCAAGAACGCCTTCGTCGCGCTGACCTCTATCGAGAATAACAATCCGAAAATTGTCGGGGGCTTTCGTTTTAGCGGCAGCCAGGAACAGGCAGCGCGAATTATTGGCAAATGGCGCTCGATGTTAATAGGGCAAAATTCGAGCCTCAAGCGCGAGAAAGTGCAATATGAAGGCCACGAAATCGACGTGACCAAAACAGGTTCGCTCAGTATTGCGACCGCCTATGATCCTCCATGGTTTTTCGTGGCGACAGACGCCGCTGACATGCATGCATTGCTCGATCGAGCGGATCGCCGTGCATCAAACCCAGACAACCGGCTGGACAACGAGGAGACGTACCGTGCAGCCGTTTCGCGTCGACCTTCCAATGACGTGGCGTTCTTTTATCTGCAGCCAAAGACGTTATCCCAACGACTCGCTGCGTTGCGCGCTGCCGTCGGAGCAACCCCGGCGCCCGGCGAGGACACAATGCTCGAAAAAATGCGCTGCGTTACCGGCTCGATGCGATTCGAGAACGGAAAAGTACACGATCTATTTTTCATGGGCATGCCGAAGCTGGAACAAAACACGAGCCTTACCCGCTCGTCGTTGTCTCTCGGAACGAAAGAGACATTTTTTTATCTCGCGATGTTACTCAATCTCGGGGAAAGAATGGACACTCTCAATCAGGCGGCGGCATTCGCAGGAACAAAGATGTTTCAGGCGCTTAGCGATAGCGGCATCACCGCCGCTGATTGGAAAGCGGCATTCGGCAGTGAGCTCGGATCTTTGGCTCAATGGCCTTCAAACGCGCATTGGCCGTCGCTGCTTGTGACGCTCCCAGTGACGGATGCGACCAAGGCAGGAAAGATAGTAGAGGCGCTCTTACGAGGTGACGAAGATGGTTCGTGGACATCCACTGAAAAGGATGGGGTCCGTTATTTCTCGAAACCATCTGCTGCGACCTTTGTAGCGATCACCCCTACAATTGCTTTGTCTGATCGGATTCTCATCGTTGGTTTGGATCCCACATCTGTGGAAGAGGCAGTTAAGCGCGCAGGTGTTGGCTCGTCTGAGCTTGCAGACTCTCAAACTTACAAAGGAGCCGACCGCCTACTGCCAGCTCCCACTAACTTTTTTGCCTACATCGATACGTCGCAGTTGTATTCGCGCCTCGACGCTTCGCTGCGGCCGATGTTGTTAATGGCGGCGGCATTTGTCCCGGCTGTAGCCGGATCGATCGACCCCACCAAACTTCCAGCGCCGGAAGTCATCACAAAACATCTGACTCCGATTGTCTCCTCGCAGCGCTATGACGGCGATGGTTACATGGCTGAGTCAATCGGGCCCATCACATTGGACCAATTAGGAATCGGCGTTGCTATTTTTAGCAGTTTTGGTGCAACGGCCGTGCGGCAGAGTGGCCTGGGCATTCCTTCCCCAAGACCGAGTCCATCTCCGACGCCTTGACGTAGCGGAATTTTACACTCTCGGTTCAAAATTCGAGCCTAAGCGGCCCAGTTGTGCCATTCCGGCACGACTCGAGTTTCCCTAACGAAAGCGAAGAAAACTGCTGCAATTTCTCAAAAATCTGCTATCATGCTGGCCCTATGGCTATTCTAAAGAAAAATGCATTCTCCCGTCGTGTTCCCGATCTGGTAACTGAGGAGCTGGTTGCTGTCCTCTCCAGGCGTTCGTCGTTTGAGTTCAAGCAACTCTTCGACATTGTGCACGAGAATCTTCGGGCGCGAAATGCTGCCAGCGGCGGCGAGGAAATGCTGCGGCTGCGAGCTTACGAGAAGTTGCAAAACCTCGTTGCCCGCGGTGCCGTCAAAAAGAATGGCAAGAAATAC
>DATFXP010000095.1:0-14362 GCA_035315785.1 Candidatus Udaeobacter sp.
CTTGGTCACGCCTGCGCCAGTTCAGCTGAGGCGCTCAATTTCGGATCAGATTTCAAAGACATGGAGACCGAAAATCGCGATGCTGCGCATGCTGCCGATGTAGCAAAGCCGCCGCAAAAAATGAGTCAGCGATGAAGTTACTACTGAAATCAGCCGCCCAATTCGTAGCCGTCGCCGCGTGGGCAACGCGATACACGCGTGTTAAACGAATGGGCTGTGCGCTTCCCACGGAGAAGCGACGACATCCAGCAGCGAGTGTTCATATTTTCATTCTCATTCTGATCGCGTCATTCGCGCACCCGACCAGCGCCATCACTCTACGAGAGGTCCTCCGCACCACACTCGACAGAAATCCTGAGATACTCGAGGCCAAAGCCGGTCTCGAGCGAGCTGCCGGGCAGCGCTTGGTATTTCGCTCTATTGTCTGGCCCGATTTCGAAGCGAACGTCCCCGCCGGTGTTCAGTATGGTCATCGGGCCGGCGAGAATGGAATAAAAGGATTTGCGGTCGGTCGCGGCGAATTGGACCAAACGTTGTTTAATATGGAGGTGCCGCCTTCGCTTCGGCGTGGAGACATTGAAGTTCTGATTGCCCAACAGCAACTAAATGTCGCCGTAGTCCAACAGTTGCACGGTGCGCGCCTCGCGTTTTATGCGGCACTTTACAACCGATCGCTGGAATCGATTCGAAACGAGCAGCTGCAGAAATTGCAGGAAAATGTTGCTACTCAGAAAAATCGCCTTGCAGCCGGATTGGCCGATCGAAGTGCACTCACGAGCGCGACTATCCTGGCTGACGAACTGGTTCCGCAAATGGAGGGCGCGCAACGTGCCTATCGGCAAGCGCAATTGAATTTGGCGACAGCAATGGGGATCGATCCGACAAAATCATCTCTGCCAGAACCGGACGGCGAACTGAAGTTTGTGCCGGTACAGATCGATGTTGCTGCCGAAACCGGCCCAGCTTTACAGCGCAGGGTTGATCTTAAACTGGCTCGTTTGTTCGTACGCGCTGCAAACCAAGACGAACGCATAATTGCAGCCGACTATTATCCTCGTATCGACGGTGGCATCCATGGGGAATGGGTTCCAGTCTCAGGAATTCATCGGCAGGGATCGACTAGCAAGACACAGGATTTCATTGGTTCAGAACTTCGCGAAAAAGCTGCATACACATGGCACGTCATTGACAATGGCAAGGTAGGCGGAGCGGTGTTAAGAGCGCGTGCAGCTCGAGAGGAAAACGAACTGACATGCCGTAAATTAGAAGGGAATGTGACCAGGGAACTCCCGCGTATTGCCAATGACATCGAGGCGATCGCTGCTCGCGAAAAATCACTCGCGTCCGCTACCTCCGCCGCGGAGGAGAGCGCCCAAACTGTCAAGGAGAACGTCGCTAGCGGTTTGGTGTCGCCGTTTGAGTACCGCGTAACGCAAAACGGTTATTTGAGGACAAAGAGTGGATTGCTGGACGCAATTTATCAGCACAACGTCGCACTGGCCGAATGGGACCGTGCTACTGGCCGTTACTTTCAATATTTCGACCAAACCACCGCGCCTCGGGATTCGGCGAAATGATTAGTTGAAGCGTTGAACCGTTACTCGGCTTCGCGGAGGGGCTAATGGTTCAAACTCCAGTCTGTTGCGACTTTCGCGATCGTTTGGATGGCCTTAAGAAATTCTTTAACGTCGAACGGAAATCTCTGCAGCGGTGTCTTGGCAATTATGGTCTCGAATATCTACGAACCAGCGGAAACGAGAAGCGCTGCCGGGCACGACGTTATTGCAAACAAGAGCCGCGCGCAGCACACTACTTCCCCGAAATTGAGATTCCCGAAATCAAAGACCGTTTTGTGGATCGGCGCAACCCTAGTGGTGGTCCTTTTCGCGCTCGCCTATTTCTTTCTGATGCCAGTGGCGGAAGTGGCGACAGTCCAGCGGGGGACGGCGATTTCGGCGGTTTACGGGACGGTCCGGATCGAGCCAGCATTTGTGGTTCGAGTGCGGGCGCAAAACGACGGGTTTATCCGGCTGTCCGAGGCTTTCTCCGCCGGCCGCGGGGCAATCGGCAAAGACGTCCGAAGAAACGAATTACTCGCAACTATCGCTGACGAAGAAACCTCCAGACAATTGAAACAGGCGCGCACCGATCTGCAGGCAGCTGTTGACCGCGCGGCTGTCCCCCTCCCATCTTCGGAGTTGCTCAAGGCAGCGGAGGATAATTTCCAACGGCTCGAAAAAGTCGTTTCATCCGGGAACGTACCTGCCGTCGAATATCAAAAATCCAAGAGTGAGGTAAACCGTTTACGTGGCGTAGTAGAGACAGAGCGCATCGAGCGGGATCGCAACCTCAAGTCTCTGGAAGAGACTACGAAGAAGCTCGAAGCGGCAATGAAGCACGCCGAAGTCCGTTCGCCGATTGATGGGATTCTGACCAACGTTCAGACAATCGATGGCGAACTAGTTTCGGACGGGAATGAACTTTTCACCGTCTCTTCGCGAAAGACTTATGTACGCGGCGAAGTCAACGAGGAGGACGTAGGTGAAGTAAAACCGGGAATGAAAGCAAAAGTTCAATTGTACGCGTACCGCACACGCACCTTCAGCGCGCGCGTCACCTCCGTGCAACCGGCAGCAGATCCGACCACTCAACGCTACACGGTCGTGCTCGAGATGGAAAAGCCCCCGGACAATTTAATGGTCGGAATGACCGGCGAAATGAACATCATTACCGGTGTTCATGAAAATGCGGTGCTGGTACCGACCCGCGCGCTGCTTGTTGATCAAGCGCTGGTAACAAATGGGGGAATGGTGCAGCGACGAACCGTCAACGTAGGATTTCGCACGCTGGACTTTTCGGAAGCGCTCAATGGCCTGGCGGAAGGGGATCGCGTAATCGTTGCCGATCAGGACAAATTTTATTCCGGCCAACCGGTTCGCCAGCGCATGATCAACCCGGCGCCTCCACCCAAAGCGCCGTGACCCCGCCATTCTACATTGCCCTGCGTTTCTTGACGAATCGCAAGCGGGCATTGCTATTGAGCTTAAGCGGCGTCGTCTTCGGCGTGGCAATATTCATCTGCACACAGGCGCAGACGCAAGGGTTCACGCGTTACTTCATCGATTCGACAATCGGCAGTAACGGCGCGCTAGTGGTCAGATCACGTTTTCGTCCCCGCTATGAACCGCTTATGGTTTCGGCGAAAGGTGCCAACGGTCATGTGGAAAACCGGCAGTATTTTGAAGGCATCACCAACGCAAACGAAATCATGCGCGTCAGCAGACAATTCCCGAATGTCGTTTCCTGTACTCCGGTGCTTCGCGGCACGGTAACGGCGCGCGCGGGATTCCAAAATGCTACGATCGATCTTTACGGGATTGATCCGGCCTTGCACGCGCAAACCACCGACATTCTCCAAAAATTGATTGCCGGGAATTACGCTGATTTTCGAAACAACACCAGTTCGATCATTCTCGGGTCGCGTCTTGCAGAGGACCTGCTTCACGTGGGCGTGGGTGATACCGTTCAGTTGCTCGCGCCTAATGGCGAATACTGGCGTTTCACGGTTGCAGCAATTGCACGCGCAGGGATCGGGTCGATTGATTCTACGCGGGTTTATTGCCGTGCGCGTATTGCACAGGCGCTCTTACAACAACCGTCCGGCGCCTCAACGATTATTTACAAACTGCGAAATCCGGATCGCGCGCCTGCGTTGGCGGCGCACTTCGAGGAGTTATTTCATCACAGCGCGACAAGCTGGCAGGACCGCGAAGAGAGTACGCTACAACTTTTTCTGACCCTGCGAATGTCGGTGGCGATCACGACTTCGTTGATCATTCTATTGGCTGGTTTCGGCATCTTCAACGTGCTGACCATGTCTGTACTCGCGAAAATCAAGGAGATCGCCATCTTGCGTTCGATGGGTTATCGTCGCATCGATATTTCGTGGATCTTTCTGTGGCAGGGAGCGCTCATCGCTGCAGCCGGTTCAATAATTGGATGTTTATTGGGCGCTTTGATGACCTGGGCTGTCTCGCACATTCCGATTCGGCTTCGAGGTTTGCTGTATACGAATCATTTTCTCGTGACGTGGGAGTGGCGGCATTACGTATTTGCCACATTGCTCGCGCTCCTGGCTGTTTTTATCGCGAGTTACGTCCCGGCACGGCGCGCCGCTGAGTTGCCACCCGTGGAGACCATTCGAGGATCGAGATGAGCGCACAACTAAGCCTGAGTTGCGACCGGATCGAACGTTACCTCGGCGAAGAAGAGGAACGCGTGCACGCGCTGCGCGGTGTGTCGCTAGAGATCGAGATTGGAAGCGTTCATGCCGTGGTCGGCCCGTCGGGCTGTGGCAAAAGTTCGTTGCTCTACATCCTTGGTTTGCTTGATACACCCGATGCCGGGCGCGTTTCGATCGAAACCGAAACGGTGTCGTACTTGAGCGACGATGAGCTCGCCGAGAAGCGGAACAAGTTCATTGGCTTCATTTTTCAATTCCATTTCTTGATGGAGGACTTCACCGCGCAGGAAAATGTGATGATCCCTATGCGTAAGCTTGGCCAGCTCTCGGATGCGCAGATGCGCGATCGCGCCGCCGAGTTGCTTGACGGCGTAGGATTGGGCGACAAGTTGCGACGGCCCAGCCGTCATCTTTCCGGCGGCGAACAACAACGGGTCGCCATTGCGCGTGCGCTGGCAAACGATCCGCACGTCATTCTCGCCGACGAACCAACGGGCAATCTTGACACCGCAAACTCCGACCGCGCGTTTGAGCTGTTGCGGAATCTTGTGCATGAACGCGGCAAGGCGTTGCTGCTCGCCACGCACAATCCGGCAATTGCTGAAGCGTGCGATTGGATCCATGAGATGAAAGACGGCCTCATCATCGACAGCCAACGCAGCACAGCGCACAGTTGAGCTGTCGCCGAAGTTGGCACAGCTGCAGGGTATCGTTAATCTCAGCGGGTGGAAAACATCCTGCCAATCCTTGTCGCGGATGCGCCTGACGCGTTGATCGAATTGTGCGGCGTCAACTTGGTTGAACGGTTGCTCCGCATTTTACAGAGACTGGGATTTCGCCGCGCGATTGTTTTTTCCAACACGCCGGAAATCATTGGAGCGGAATTGGCGAAGCCCTCGTGGGCTCGAGCAGAAATCACTGCCCAACTTGTTGCAACCAAGTCTAAAGCAGTCACAGCCCACTGCATTTTGGAACAAGGCCCGATTGAGCGCTTCCTAATTGTCCCGGCAAACGTCTATTGCGATGCGCGTTTGCTTGCTGCCCTGTCAAATAAGAACTCTCCGACTGTCCTTGTAGATTCCAACCCGCCGCAGTTCGTGCGACAAATGATCCAAAGCGCGAGCGGTCCGGCTCTGGTGACGCGGGATTTCCTTCTGTCGTGTATTGAGAGGACGCCGGTTGCTGAGGAGCTCAAGCGAAAGACCGAGGCTCGTGAAATCGACACCGTGGATGCAGCGAAAGTTGACGATTACATCATGAGCATGAGGCGGCATGTGCGGCCACTCTGTTTTACTGCTCCGCAGCCACAGGATCGTCATGTCGCTCAACGCATTATTCTGGATGCGGCGCAAAACGGCACCCTGGATTTTCCCGCCTACGTTCATGCGCCAATCGAGACCGCAATCGTCTCTCGCCTTTGCAGAACGCGAATCACGCCCAATCAAATTACGATTGCCGGCTTTGTCATCGGTTGCGGCGCCACCGCGGCGTTTGTGCTCGGTCGGGTCGGGCTCGGCATTCTCGCAGCTCTGATCTTTGGCGTCGTCGATGGATTGGATGGAAAGCTCTCGCGCGTCAAAGTTGAAACCACTAAACGCGGCAAATGGGAGCACCATGTCGATACTTTTGTCGAAAATTCATGGTGGTCAGCCATCGCTTTTAATTTGTGGCAAACCGGTCAACTTCCGAGTGCATTTTATTTTCTCGCGCTGCTCATTGGTTCGCATGTGTTGGATGCATTTGGGAAACGGCGAGCGAAGATGGCCACAGGCAGGCTGCTCGATGATGTCGCGCCTTTCGATCGAGCTTTTCGGCTGATTGGGGCGCGCAGAAACGTTTACGTTTGGGTATTAGCGGTCGGTTTCTTGTTAGGCGCGTTCCCCCAAAGCTACGCGATTATCTGCGGCTGGGCGGCCGTCACCGCTGCCGTTCATCTGATACGCTCCGCTTGGATTTGTAAGGCTCCAAGGCGTCGATCTGTTGATTCCCGCGCCTGACAAGGGGCGCAACAGCGAAGGCACGCGCATTGCCCGCGCGAGAATTTCCTTACCGAGAACACCCGCTGGTTTTTCGACCAGCAGAGAGGCACTGACTGCGCAGCAAACACCACAACGTTCCTGACAGGATTTCTTCTTATGATTCGCGTAGAGATCGCCCAGCGTCACATCCATGATGTGCTTGTTGATGTGAACCATGCTGCAAATCCAAAATTTTCCCTCCGCTGAAACAAAGAACAATTTGTAGCCTGCCGCGCACGTCCGTTCGACGTGCTCCCCTCGAAGCAGACTGCGCTGGTAATTAAGAATCGCCTCGCTGGTATGAATCTTCTCGCCACGACCTTTTCGTTTCTCGTCCAAACAAAGAAAGCAACATCAGGGCGAGGACTGCCACGGCGCCGTAGGACACGAAGCCAACGCGCACGCCGAAACATTGTGTGGGCAACCAACGAGCAGCGAACCGATCATGTCGCCAAACCCTTTGAATGATTGCGATGCGACTATGCGTCAGCGAAAATCATGGAACGAGCGACCTTGGTTAGACTCGGCACACTCGGAATTTCGATCCAACCGGCCTCATCGAAAAACCACCAACGCCGGTCGACTTTGATGAACAAATCGTGGATCGGCGAGAACAGATGCAATGGAAGGGTGAACTCACCAGCAAATGGCTGGCCTCGGTAACGGGCAATGCCAATGCTGCGATTTGTCGCGCAATCGAACATTTCAACATCGCCCGAGCAGATCGGAAGACGCATCTTGCACGCTCGCTTTCGCCCACTGGGGTCGCGACCCAAAACGAACAACTTGCTCCGTTGCATACGAAACGGATCGGCCGGAAAGCGAAGATCGACATTGAGGTTGTCGGGTGTTCGAGAAACGGAATGAACCGCTCCATCGCGCCAGACAGCGGTCTCGCGTTCGACACGCAGAAAACGTTCCGGGCGCGTGGCGTACCCAAGAAAACGCCGCCTCGACAGTTTGATTTGCGTTTGATGGCGGCGAATCGCGTCGCGTTTTGTAGCGATCTCCAGTTCGGATGGCGATAATTGCGCGGCACGGTCGAAAAACGCTGGGCTGCGGCCGTGCACCAAATAATTCCACCGCGAAACTCCTGGTGCCACACAGTCGGCGAAGATGAATCGCATCATCACAGCAACTGCGTTGTGGTCCGGGTGAATGTCAAACAGTGAAGGCGCAAGGATATCTGTGGGGGACCATTCGTCGATCACTTGGGCAATTCGCGTGAGAGCGCCTTTGCAATCACGCAACAGAAGATCGGTTAGGCCCTGGTCTGGCAGGGCAAGGAATTGAATGTCCGCAGGGCCGATATCGAGTACGCGCAGCGCGGCTAGCGCTTCTGCGCGCCGCAATTTTCCCCAGCGTTTTCGATCCGATGCGCTCAAGCGCCATTTTCTTTCGAGTACTCGTTGTGGCCAGGGATTGTCATCCCCATCTGTGACGTAAACAATGCGAACAGCCGCTCCAGCGCGAACCGCGTGCTGGAGAATAACGCTACAAGCCAACGCTTCATCGTCCGGGTGCGGCGCGATCAGCATTAACCTCGATTGGGTATCGAACGTCGGAGCAGTTAAAGTTAGAAATGACATCCTGGTTAACAAAAGAGAAACGAGGACAGTTAGCAATTTAATTCAGCGGTCAGGCATATATCCCTTGGCTTGGTACTAGCCTGCAGCTCAAAAGCTTTAGCCGCCTACTAGGGCCAGCGGGCGCGCGGATCAACCTCCACGATTGTCAATTTTCCAGCAGCCACACGAGCAGATATAGCGTCCTTGGGTAAGGCTCCGGCCAAAATTCTTTGCTCCGCGTTAAATGCGTCGACCACAAATGGTTTACCCGCTCGGTAGTTTACCAACATGTTTCTCCCGCACGTCACATCACCGGGGATTCGCCGCACACGTTCGACGCTATCAGTCATCGCCCGTTCCCGCATCACAATCTCGTTTCGAAAACTGGAATCGAATATTAGCCGTACCGGTTGAAGTTGTTTTGATGCCAGCAGCCGCGCGCACACGGCGAGCAATAGAATTGCCTGGGCTCGTTCCGATCGGACACGGCGCGCTATGGGCGATAGCGAAACTTCTGTAAACGCCAGACCAAGGCCCATTGCGACGGCAATAACGAGATCAAATTGAGCATTTATATCCACGCCGGCCCCGCCCCTCTGAAGGAAATATGACGCTAACGCAATTGCGATGAACCAACTGCAAAGTCGAACGCTGGCATCGTGCCGATGAGCCCAGGCGTTATAAAGGCAAGCGAGCAAACCGACTGACACCCATTCTAACTCTCCAAAAATGCGAAGCGCTCTTTTCAATGAATAATGCCTGGGGGAAAAGATGCCCAAAAAGAAATCCCGGCCGAACAGGCCATAACAAATTGCGGTACCCGCCATGATAGCTATCGCAGCAACGCAGAAGCATTTCGCGGCTTCACGGCGACGGTGTAGGCTGAGCCAAAGAAAAGCAGTCAGCGGCATAGCAATTATGTTGTGCTTAATAAACCCCGCTAAAGCCATGACCAGAACGGGCCCGACGTATCCACGATCATTCGATCTGGCGACCAGAAACCCTAGAAACGCAAAGGCCATGATAGCTTCGCCGAAGAGTTGCGGCTCGTTCATTCCGACGTAGGAAATAAAAAATCGGCTCATCGTCGCTACAAAGAATGCCGCGCTAATTCTGGCGGCCACTCCACTTCCACCGAGCCTCCTAACGCTCAAGGCAATCGCCGTCGCGATCGCAACCACTGAAACCAGTGACAACAGTCTGCCGGCTAACACCGGATCACCTACAAACCGCCCAATCAAACCCACGATGTAAAAGGATAATGGCGGATAGTTGTTAGTGATTAGTTGATCGGCAGATGGATAGAGCGGCATCCTACCCATCGCAGCATCAGCGAAATAAGCATTCCAACCCTCGTTGTTATCAATTTCAATGTTCAGAAAGGCGCGAAAAACAGGCCATGCAAAAGACCACGCGGCTATGGTATACAACACCCACTCTATTACTCTCAGATACCGCGCGTCGCCGGCTTTCGTCGTCATTGGGAGCAAATTGCGGGATTTCGATCGTGCCGGGGCATAAGCGCGCTTCGAAGCTGACGAGCTAGTTCAGGCTGCGAGGCGAGCTACTACTGTTGATCGGTCTGAAATTGCGATCGACGGCCTGTGCCCAGAAGACCACCAGGTCGTGTCCGGCGGAAGTTTGCACAAATGTGTGAGTGCCTGGTGAAAGAAAACGCTCCTGTCCTTCGTACTGCTCGCCGTCAAGCACACCCACTACGGTACCAACGTCGCGCGCGATGATTTTGTACGAGGCCGGAATAACGATTTCAAAATCAAAGCGCTTCTCGTCCGTGGATGAATGCAACGGGACACCTACCACCCGCAATCTGTTTCCAATCGGCAAATAATTCTGTTCGAGAAAGCGGAACGTGGCTACCGGTATGTCATCTGGCAAAATAGCGACACAGGTGCGTGTATCGATGCAACGCTGGATGGTATTGTCTGCCATCAATCCACGCCGAATGCGTTCCTTGGTAAAGGTCTCAATAATAGGATAAAAGCAACGCTGTCGGAAAACCGCTTCTCCTCTGCGATCAAAAACGAAGTCCCCCGGCTCAGTAAGTTCAAGCGTGGTTCGCAAGAGATCGCTCTCCAGTTTCGCCTTATCTACCCAGAAAGGATGAACCAACAAGGCCACCAATAATTCGCATACACCGAACAAGGCGGGGAGGGGCATGACGCGCCAGATCTTCGCGATATTCCGATTTCTTGCCCAGCGATCCCAAATCGTCAGAACTGCGCCCGTGCCAATAACAAAGGCGAGCGGATAGAAGGGGAGGTAGTCCTGCCGCGACAGAAATGGCCAAAAGGAAAGGAGCGCAGTAAAAAAGAAGCCGGCCGTGACAAAGACAAAACTCCGGCGCGCCGCGACTATGGTCTCGGTCGTCGTCGCGCCCATCCAACGAGCCCCGAGAGCGACGAGTGGGAATCCGACAGCAAAGATAATCACCGACCATGCAGGACGGTTGCTCAAACCCGGCACGATGTTGTGATCGAAAACCCAATAGCGGAACTGCGGCCAAACACCATAGAGCGCAAACGTGGCCATAATCGTAGCAGGAACAATCAACGCGGTGGCGAAGAACGCTGCCAACGCGCCGAGAACCTGTCCCCAACCGATACCCAGTTGCTCCCGGCCAACGAAAACCAGAGTCAGCAAGCCCCCAATCAGGGTCGAAATGAGGAGGAGCGATGTCTTCATGGATACGCCAAAGCAAAGACCCATGAGGAAACCCGCGATCAGCGCGCGCCGCACTGTAAAAGTGCCATTGAGCAACACCGTCATGCACAACAACCAAAGGGGAGCCCAAAGATTGTCCGCCCGGAATTCAACCGAACAAAAAGCGTAATCGAAGGAAAGTCCCACTAGAATGGCAGCCCAGACGCCGACGCGCCTAGAAAAAAGCAGCGATCCGATCCGATAGGTGCACCAGAAAGCGACAATGTAGAGCGGTTGTAAGATGATCCGCATCCAGTAGAGAATGGTCCCGCGGTCGCCGATCAGCTTATAGATTGGTGCGAATAAGATGTGAAACAACGGCATGTGGTTATCGGCCAGATCGCGATACTGAACAAAACCGCGAGCCCATCCCCAGATGACGTGCAGATGTTGCGGCTCATCGGCGCCAAACTTGTAGTGGATGACGGTAATGAACCTGAGAAAGATCAACGCAATAAGAAGGGAAGCCGCAGCCGTGAATTCGTGCGGATAGGATAAACCGAAATAATCAGCCAAACGTCGCGCTAACGCTCGCCCCCCGACGGATGCCCGGGACCGACTTTTCAGCGGAAATTTGCTTTTCGTTGGCGTCACCGGTGGAGACTCATTCATCGTGCAAAGGGCTAATATGTCGCTCTATCGCATCTCATACTATCAGCTGCGCAAAGTGGTTCAGTTGTTCACACCCTGCCGTGATTCGCCTTTACGGTGAAGTGGGCAACCTGATCCCGACGCACGATCCCAAGTGTAGCCTCCTTGTAGTGGAATCAGCTAACCAAACCTAGCGCTTCCGATAAATCACGCCCTCAGCCGCATGCGCCACCGGCCGGTATCGTTGCGACAAGAGGTTGGCGAGAATTGGAAAATCTCGAACTGGATATAGTGCATTAGGTTCAGAGTAAAGATCGACAATGTAAGCTGGGGGGTGCTTCTCAAAATCTCGCTGGAGAGTGGTCCAGGCGCCGGGCAAGATCCGGCTGCGCGTATCGAAACCTGGGATCGGACCGCCAAAAAGATAACCGGTAAGCGGAAAGGCTGTGATGTAGCGGCAGGCAGGACGTCTGTGGGCGTCCAAATAAATTTCCGGACTTTGGCCCCAGACGAAAATTCTGTCGTCAGGGGCCGAATACTTGAACAAGTACCGTCCCGCATCGTACGGGACGCGCCGCGGAGGCAGGTTCTTCCAGTGGATGATTGAAAAGACGACGACCGTAAGAGCGAGCCAGGCGTAGGTCACCTTTGGTCGCAATAGCCAGTGAGGCGGCTGAATCGTTCGGGACCAAAGTCGCGCGTAATACGGCGCCGCAAGAAGCACCAGCGGAGGAATCAATTGCACATAGTAATGAGGGTAGAAGCGTGCGCCTGCTGCAGCGCCAATCGCCGAGGCAACAAGTAGTCCGAGAAGCGCTGTTCGTTCCGCCATCTTCTCAGCCCAAATCTCGCCCTTATCCCGGCAGGCCATCATTGCCCCCGCTATCAAAGGCAAAAAGACGCCAATGAACGCCAGGGTGAGCAGGATTCCCTTCTCCCAAAAAACGTGTGGAACGGCATGATCGGTAATTGTCCAGTAAAACGCGTCACGCAGGATTCCTTGTTTCCAAAGCACAATCGTCACAGAACCAAGCACAGCGAAAAATCCCAGGGTGAGCATAGTTGCCTGAAGAATAGAGTCCGCGGGCGTTAAACTGCGATTAGCTCGATAGCTTGGGAGGAGTAGATAAATGCCGAGGGGAACTGCTGCTATCGCAGCGGGCTGCTTGAGCAAGAATGCCGCGCCCATGAGCGCGCCCGCTGCAAAGAGTTCAGGTCGGAGTCGCGTTGAAGTCCTGCGAAACGCGATCGCCCACGCCCAGATGATCGGGAGATTCATTAGCATCTCGCCGTCGAATGAAAGGGTCTTCCACGTCCACCAGGGTTGGAAAACAGTGTAGAAGAGCGCAGCAATCAAACCGGTATTGGAATCGAATAACTCGCGACCGATCGCATAAAGACCCGCCATGGCGCATAGCGTCCATACTAGCGCGACGAAGTGAAGCGCCTTCCAATTGAACTTGCCTGCTATTTTGAATATTGCGGCATACGTCCAGAAGAGGAGTGGTGGCTTGCGTTCTACTGCGTCCGCGTAGGGTCGACCTCCGTCGACGATCTCGTTCGCAACGACCGAATACATCGCTTCGCTGTCGATTGCCCGCGGATGCACAAGGGATGGAAGGCGAATCGCGATCGTGAGGAGGATAATTCCAAGCGCAGCTAAGAGAAATCGTCGCGAACTATTAGTTAGCACACCCATCGTTGTGCAAATTAATTTTTGGGTGTCCGCCTCTTAAGAGAATCGTAAATGCGCGTAACTTTTTCAAAAACATTATCAACGGTGATTGCTTGCATGCAAAGATTGTTGCGGCAGACCGATTGCCGGTTGTTGTAGGCGTTCACGCACGGACTGCACGCGATGCCGGCCCACAGGGCGGTCGCATTCGGCGATCGCGTGGAAAACAGCGCCGGTGTCTCAGGCCCGAACAACGCGACGACGGAAATCGGCGTCATCGAGGCAAAATGAGCCGGGCCACTGTCATTCGTCACCAGGATCTTACTGCGCGTGTACAGCACGAGCACTTGTCGGAGAGTCGTTTTTCCAGCAAGCCGGATCACACGGTCCGAACCGACTTCATCTGCAAGCCGGTTATTTGGAACGGCTTCCCCCGGCCCCCCCGTAAACCCAATAAACAATTCCGGGTAACGTTCGAGCAGCCGCCGCGCGAGTTCGGCATAACGCAAAGGCGGCCACCGCCTTAGCGGCAGCAGGTCGCTCGCGTTCGGATTGAGCAGGATAAGTGGCGCAGAACCGATACGAGGATTTTCGCGCTGTAGCAGAGCATTAATTTCAGCAACTTCAGATTGGGAGGGTCGAAATCTCGCCAGCGGCTGGTTTGCAGATGGCCTAAAATCAAAGGTCGGAAGCACCGACGGATCGCGGGTCAACGCTTCAACCATCGCTTCAAACATCTGACTTGTATGGAGATGAGGATTGTATAAAAGCCGGTGCGTCATCAAGTTCCCGCGGTACGGCCCGTCGCCATAAAAAGTATGAAACCCAACGCGTGATTTGGCGCCGGTCATAAACGTCAATATCGCGGAGAAACGTGTCAAAAACTCCATATCAACGACCGCGTCGATGCCAATTTTCCGCACCTGCAGCAGCGCCCGCAGCGCGCCAGTCGCGAGTCCGAAAAGACTGTTCGTCGCGATTGTTATTACATTTCCATCGGGAATGATTTCCATCACGTCGAGAATGAAGCGATTACCTTCGAATACGACGAAATAAACATTTTCACGCCCAACCATTTCGATCGCACGCAGAATTGCGGGATAGGCGAGAACGGTTGAGCCTTGCTCCGCGAACTTGATAAAGAGAATGCGCCGAACTTTGCGCCGAACTGGTAATCCCGCAGATTCAAAGATCCTTCTTAGAACGCTTAAAAAAAGGCAGAGCGGCGCACCAATCCAGCGGTCGGTGCGCTGTAAAGTTGAAATACCTACAGGGAGATCCATTCCCTACGCTTTCCCAAGATAGTCCTCAATCTTAGCGAAAAAATTTTGGTGCTCGGAGCAGTCGATTGTAGCGTCAATGCGATATGAGCGCGAATGGTAGTTTGGCTGCCCGCTACATCGAGCATATTTCTGGCGAAAGACGAATTAACGCGCTCTTTTCTGGCGATGTATAACGTGGAAATCGCCCAGGGCCCTGACCGGCTTCGCGAGGAATCGGCCAGGACGACGGAAATCGCGCTCGACATCCCGCCGCCGGCAACAGA
>DATFXP010000096.1:0-5936 GCA_035315785.1 Candidatus Udaeobacter sp.
GAATGGCGACTCCAGGCACACTAATGAGTCCGACGCGGATTTGGTTAAAAGCAATATCAAAGACCTGCTGCTCTGAAAGCTTCGTGCTGCTAATTCCGAACTGCAAAATGGGAACGGTAGATGCGCTGTATTGGATGATCAACGGCGGAGTGATCCCTGCTGGCAGCTGTCTCAAAATGGTTTGTGAAACAGCCGTCAACTGCGCCACCGCGGTCGAAGGGTTTACAGTCGGGTGAAAGAAGACTTTGATAACACCGACGCCATCATACGAGGTCGATTCAATGTGATCGATATTATCGACCGTCGTCGTGAGCGCCCGTTCTTCGCTGTAAATAATTCGTTGGGCGATCTGATCGGCCGGCAGTCCGGTGTAAGCCCAAATCACACTGACCACTGGAATATTGATAGCGGGAAAGATGTCCGTCGGCGTTTTGGTTACGACAAAAGGCGTCATCAGGAGCACCAGCAACGCCGCGACAACGAATGTGTATGGCCGACGAAGCGCTAAACGGACAATCCACATAACGTCCCTCCGATGTGCCTAAGGACACAGTAGCTCGCCTTCATGACCTCACTGACGCTCCCAATCTACAAGCCGCCATTGCGTATCCGCGGGATTTTGCCCAAATACGAATGATCGCGGCTCCCTCTTTTGAGAGAACTCGGTAATGGATTATATGTCAACGTTCCATTGACTTCGACGCGAGCTTTCTTAAGAACTTCGAGCAAACGCGCACGACGATGCACCGCCAGAAAAAACCAGGATTCTCTAAAATTTATACATTGAAAATCCCGAGAAAAAGATGGGAAAAGTCGGTTAAGGCCGGTGACATTGATATTCGCCTTTCTTCCAGCGCCTAACGACCGAGTTGGCCGACGTGAAATCCGAGGCGGTTTTCCACATCGCCTGCTTTATGGAATCCCCGTTCCAGTAACATTCCGATCCTCTTTTGCGCGGGCGGCCGCATGATCGACGCTAGACACACATCCCACTCCGGTGCGATCTCGTAATCAGGCGGCAAACTCGCCACGTCCACGAAGTGCTTGGTCTCGCTGATCGCCTGCTTGTCGAACGACGCGATGCGGGTTGCTAACGAATCGACAAACTCATCCAGCTCAACATCCGGCAATGACCGGTTAACGTATCCGTAGCGTTCGGCCAGATCGCCAGGGATGTCGTCGGCGCCCAGAAGCACCTCCAGCGCACGTCCTCGTCCCATCAAACGCGGCAGTCGCGCCATCGGTCCGCCTCCAGGCACGATGCCTGCCCCGACTTCAAAGTGCGACAGGATCGCCTTTTCACGACTGGCGAAACGCATGTCGCAGGCCAGAGCGAGTTCGCTTCCGACGCCAGTCGCGCGCCCTCGGATTGACGCAATCGACACAACCGGGGCCCGGCTCAACCGCACGAGCATATCGGGGAGAGGCTGCAAACCTGTTGGTCCCGGTGGCAGACTGGTTGTCTCTTCAACTTTCGCGAGGAAATCGTAGTGAGTCATGAAAAATCCGTCGATCGCGCTGTCGAAGACAACAACTCTGAGATCCTTGTCGGTTTCGATCGCTGTGATGATGTCGTTCAGCTGCGGAATCGTTTTCGGTCCGAAAATATTTAGAGGCGGATGTTTAAGCGTTACTCGCCAATATGCCTGCGACGGTTGCGTCAGAAGAATTTGTTTCTCGCTCATGTTATATGTTTTTCTTATTTCTCTAGTGATTCTGCGACGACTCCGTCGGTCTTAGCGCCGCG
The DNA here is from genome assembly GCA_035315785.1 of Candidatus Udaeobacter sp. Taxonomy (GTDB): domain Bacteria; phylum Verrucomicrobiota; class Verrucomicrobiia; order Chthoniobacterales; family UBA10450; genus Udaeobacter. The sequence goes on from DATFXP010000096.1 coordinate 1,748, forward strand.
GCTCCGAAATTCACGCTGAACCGTTTGCACCATATCGACACCGCGCGGTATTTCGCCAGGTCCAAGTCGTTAGCGAGCGTGTAGTTTTGGTCGCCGATGTTGCCCTTGATCACCCCTAGATCAACGAAACCGGCGTTTTCCACCGTCACTACATCTTTTGCATCGTCAGCTGCGACCATGTAGACGTGCACATCAGGGCCGTTTGATGTGCTGAAGTTCGTTAGGCGAAGAACATGATTTCCATCTCCCGTCCGGTAAATAGTCGCGATGCCTGCAGTAGGGTGCAAAATGCTGTAGAACTGTCCGGATTCCAAAGGCTGCGGTGCCCGGCCGCCTTCTGCGGTCGGCAATGCTTCGTCAACTCGGCGATTGACCACTAACCGCTCTGGTCGAAACGCATACCAGACGACCAACGCCACGACGGCGACAACTGGAATCGCAATTTTTGTCCACTTTTTCATTTTCGGATCTCCGTGAGTTTAGGATGTGCTTCTGTCCACTTTGGTTCTCCCAATATTTGCATAGGCGCGAGGGATAGGGTTTCTCGCGCTGCTTCTATAATTACATCGATCACCAGATCCGGTGCGGTGAGCATCGGGCTGTGGTCGACGCGCCTCGATCGGACCTCCGCGCCCATTCGACGAGCCGTAAATTGCTGCGTCTTGGGATTGACCATGCGGTCTTCTTCCGCTACCAGAAACCAGGATGGCTTTGATCTCCATGCAGGTTTCGGAGCCGGCTCCTGGATACACTTGAGCGCGATCGGTCGCTGCACCGCTTTGCATAATGCAATTTGATCTGCGGTGGCGTGATGCGCGAAGGCCTTGGCGAATCCTTTTTCGGGCATCCAGATCCATCCGTCTTTGTCCGGAGCGAGCTTCGGGGCTTTGGGATGCGCTTCATCGCGATAAAAGACATCGGCGACGGTTTCACCTTCATCGGGAGCAAGCGCCGCCACATAGACCAGCGCTCTGACACGCTCGTCATTTGCTGCCGCAATTACTGCCCCGGCATAGGCGTGTCCTGCTACAATCACGGGACCTTTTGTCCGAGCAATAGTTCGGTTTAGCGCCACGATGTCGTCACTGAGCGAGCTGAGCGGGAGAGGCGGGGCAACGACCTGCAGTCCTTGTTTGTTGAGCGGGAGAATGACTTCTTTCCAACTCGATCCATCCGCCCAGGCGCCATGGGCCAGAACCACTGTGCTGTTTTCAGGAAATCGCATGTCTCGATCCAGCGTGATCCGTTAGGCCGGTTACTCGCAAATGCCGCTGGCGTCGGCGACGTCGCAGCGCGTCGATCGACCAAGGACCAGCGCCGACGAGAATCAGCACCACCAGACAGGCGATGTATAGCAAGTTGATCTCGTAACCGGGCGGTCCCAACTTAGGCCCGTCAGGAGTGAGGCCGAGTGTCTTCACGGCACTAAAGCCGAACTTGATGTTTATCGTAAACATCGCACCCAGCATCGAAAAGATCAGTGGAACACTTACGATGGCGACAAATGCCCCGATCAGAAGAGCGAGGCCGCCAAAAATCTCCAGCAGGGTCACCAGCCAGGCGCTAGCGAGAGGCAGTGGCACATGAGCCTGTTTCAAAAGCTCGGCGAACATTGCCGGCCCACGATTCCACTTGGCCCACCCATGGGCCATGAACCCTACACCGAGAATTATCCGAATCGGTACGGGAGCCCATCGCTGCCAACGCTCGCTGTTCAGCAATTCAAACATATAGCTTCCTTTCGAAAGTTTGGATCTAGGGTGCGAGGAAGTCGCGAATCATCGCTGCGATCTCTGCGGCATGCGTTTCCAGCGCGAAGTGCCCAGTGTCATAAAAATGCACCTGCGCCTTGGGGATATCCCGCTTGAACGCTTCGGCGCCGGCTGGGAGAAAGAAGGGATCATTCTTTCCCCAGACCGCCAGCAGTGGTGGTTCGTATTTGCGGAAATATTCCTGAAATTGAGGATAGAACGCCACGTTGCTTGCATAATCCTTAAGGAGATCGAGCTGCACTTCGTCAGCATTGGGACGAGCCAGGTAAAAGTCGTCCAGGGAGCGGCCATCCGGAGAGACTACGCTTGGGTCGGGGACGCCATGGGTGTACTGGAAGGTCGTCGTTTCCGGCTTGAGAAACACGCGCAAAGCGTCGCGATTCGCCTGGGATGCATCCTGCCAATAGGCGCGAATCGGATCCCATCCGCTGCTTAGACCCTCTTCGTAGGCGTTGCCGTTTTGACTGATAATCGCAGAAATGCGGTCAGGCATTTGCAAGGCGACGCGGAGACCGACGGGAGAGCCATAATCAAAAATGTAAATGGCGAACTTTTTAGCTCCAATGTTCTCGATAAACCCGCTGATGGTATTGGCAATATTCGCGAAGGTGTAATCATACGCCTCGCGCTCAGGCATATCGGATTGCCCAAAGCCCGGGAAATCCGGCGCAACGAGATGGAAACGTCCCGCCAGCAGAGGAATGAGGTCACGAAACATGTGACTTGAGGTGGGAAAGCCATGCAGCAGCAAGATGGTGGGCGCATCCTTGCTACCCGCCTCGCGATAAAAGATTTTCCGACCGCCTACCGTCGCGTATTTATATGTTGTCATGTCAGTCCTTTCGAAGCGTTCCATAACCGGATTTGCATCGTCGATTGCCCAGCGGTGTATGTCTTCACAAACGGGAACATAAAGACACCGATAAAAATGTCAATATTGGTGTTATACTATTTGTGAGATTTTCTTTGTAGAAGATTTGTTATGCCGGTCGCATCGAAAGTTCCCGACGAATGGAGGGATGGATTTCTTTTTGTGGGCAACCACCTCGCTTTAGACTTCTTGAATACGAGACCTATTTTGGCGGAAGGGCCCAAAGAACTGCTGCCCGATGTGGATGCTCTGGTTCGATGGCTTGTTGCGTCGGGTGTTTTGACGCCGCAAAAGGGCAAGACTCTGGCCGAAAAATGGCAGGCCATGCCTGAAGCGTCCGTGTTTTTGCGAGCGCTACTTAAGTTTCGAGAGCGCTTGCGTGCCGTCGTGATCCGTCAAGAGGCACGTCTTTCGGTGAGCAACGAATTCATTGCCGAAACCAACTCGCTCCTGAAGCACCACCCGAGTGTAATCGCATTGCAGCAGAAAGGGAAAAAACTGGAACTCGAAGCGGCTTCCGAGCCGGAGAAGCCGAACGACGTGTGGGCTCCCATCGCCATTGCCGTCGCCGAACTGTTATCAGGTGTGTCGCCAGGGCGCTTGCGTAAATGTGAAGCGTGTATCGTTCACTTCTTAGACACGAGCAAGAAGGGATCGCGTCGGTGGTGCAGTATGAAAATTTGCGGGAACAAGATCAAAGTCGCAGCTTATCAAAAGCGCAAGCGGGCAGCAGGAAAGAAGATGCGCCGAGGAAGATAAAAAATAAGTGTCCTGCAAAATGTTCGGTCGATGACCGAGACAGTCTCGCTTGAAAGAGCAGCGGAGGTTTCGATTCGACGGGATCGGCCAAGCGCTGCACTCTTGAGAAAGGCGGCGTTCTTGTCTCGTTAGTCCAGCCGCCATCGGAAGACAAAGCCAAAAAACGCGTCACGCCGAGCTCACTCATCAAAGCGAACTTCGACCTGTACCGAGAATCGAAAGCCGAAACTGATTACAAAGAATTTCGCGATCGGACACATTTCATAATTGGTGAGGATGGTTGGGAGAAAGTCGCTGACTATGTCCTCGGTTGGGCACTTAACCGCGCCAATGGATCAAAATTGACCGCGGCTTCGAATCAGACCAAGACTTGGTCAGTTCAACTCTCAACCTAGCCACAACGCGACGTGAATGATCGATCAAATCGTAATGTCGCGCACACCGGGATCCTTCCGCACCGCTCTGAACCCGCGCGGCTCAAGCAAACCCGAATGGCTTCTGCTCCGAGAATGAACATATTATGCATATGTTCGCACTGATTAATCCCACCGTTCTGCCGGCTCTTCGGATCGCCGCGACATTCTTCTTCATCATCAATTTATTAGGCGGCGTATATATCTTTCGCAACCGTCACAGATTCTTTGACCGCGATCCGAGCGTCGACGACGACATACCGGCCATGCGCAAACTAAGAGTTGAGGTCGTTATGGTCCCGTGGTTCGTTCTGACGACGCTTATCCTGATTCTGCTGATCGGTTTCTGGCTCGCTTAACGAACACCGTTCGCT
>DATFXP010000097.1:0-20195 GCA_035315785.1 Candidatus Udaeobacter sp.
TCTGCGGAAGCGCGTCTGCGCAACGAAAAAATGGGTTTCGTTTTTCAGGGTTATTTTTTGCTGCCGGAATTGACGGCTCTGGAAAATGTACGGTTGCCGGCAATGATTGGAGGTCGCACAACAAAGGGTCAAGCCGAGGAAAGTTTGGCAGCCGTCGGGCTGGGTGATCGCTTGCATCATTTGCCCGCGGAACTCTCAGGCGGAGAACAGCAACGCGTCGCGATCGCACGGGCGTTAACAAATAATCCCGACATTATTTTTGCCGATGAACCGACGGGAAATCTCGATTCCAAGACAGGTGAGGCGATCATGGATCTGCTGTTAAATCTGGCGCGCAATCGCAACAAAACTCTACTGGTAGTAACCCACGATGCCGGTCTGGCGACGCGCGGCGATCGACAATTGCACATCGTGGACGGAGTCTTGCAATGATTCCATGTGCGCTGCCGATTTTGCGGTTTGAATTGCGCGTCTAACCATTTGAGGTTTTGTTGCTAACATGAAAACCATTGATGCAACGGTGGTGGAGGAACCAAATACTCGCGTGCGTGGGACCGAAGAGACAGTTGAACCCGCAATAGAAAGTCGGCCGCGTCCGAGAACGGGCGTCAGGGAAGCGAAGATTTACGTCGACGGGAAATTCTATTCGGAAGCAAACGCAAAGGTTTCAGTGTTCGATCATGGTTTGCTCTACGGCGATGGAATTTTTGAGGGCATACGTTTTTATAACGGCCGCGTTTTTCGTCTGGAGCAGCACCTAGAGCGTCTGTGGAATTCGGCGCGTTCGATTTGCCTCAAGATTACGATGACCCGGGAGGAAATGACGGAGGCGTTGCTTGAAACAATCCGACAAAATCATTTGCGTGACGGTTACGTTCGTCTGGTGGTGACACGTGGAGTCGGGAACCTCGGTTTGAATCCGGAGCAGTGCAAAAATCCGAGTGTGATCATCATCGTGGCGACGATCGCGCTTTATCACGAAGATTTTTACCGAAAAGGGCTAAGCATTGTTACTGTCGCGACACGTCGCAGCAATCCAGCAGCACTCAATCCAGCGGTTAAATCATTGAACTACTTGAACAACGTAATGGCCCGGATCGAAGCCAACCTCGCTAGTGCTGATGAAGCGTTAATGCTGAACGATGCGGGAAATGTCGCAGAATGCACCGCCGACAATGTCTTCGTCGTCTCGCATGGTCAGATCTTCACTCCGCCAATTACAGCCGGAGCGTTGCAAGGAATCACCCGATCTGTCGTATTCGACATCGGTCGCGAGTTCGACATTAAAGTCACCGAGGCAGATCTCACGCGGCACGACATTTTCGTCGCCGACGAATGCTTTCTCACCGGAACTGCTGCGGAAATCGTTCCCGTAGTTAAAGCCGATGGCCGCATAATCGGAAACGGAAAACCTGGCGCGATCACAACGCGCATCATCGCGCGGTTCCGCGAAATGACACACAATACCGGCACGCCTATTTCTGATTAAGTAGCAATGACCTCCAAGCGAGAGGCCGTCAGGGCAATGTGTAGTGCGTTGAATGTTTGCAGGAGATCACGGTCTAACTAACAGAAATGTTGTGCGACGTTTGCAAATGTAATGATGCAACGGTCTTCCTGACGCAGATCCTCGAGGGCAAGATGCACAAGGTAAACCTGTGCGAGGCCTGCTCGAAGGAAAAAGGTGTCCAGGATCCGACCAGTTTTGCTCTCGCTGATTTGCTGCTGGGCATCGGTGCCGCCGAAGAGATTGAAAAAGGAGCGCCGGCTAAAAAATGCATAGTCTGCGGTTTTAGTCATGCGGACTTCAAAAAAACAGGTCGCCTGGGTTGCAGTGAATGCTACGAGACATTCGCCGAGGGTTTGGGTTCGCTCTTAAAAGCGATGCACAAAGGAATCGAACACGTCGGCAAATTGCCGGAACGCGCGCAGCGTACCATGGCACTCAACCAGCGGATGCGCGCGCTCACTGAAAATCTGCAAAAAGCCGTGGCTGCCGAGAACTACGAGAGTGCTGCCTCGCTGCGCGATCAAATCAAACAGCTTGAAACGGACCTCTCCAATCCAGCATGAAATTTTCAAACATGCTTTCTACGGCGGGCGAATGGCTGCGCGGTGAAGGGCCGCATCACCAGGTTGTAATTAGCAGCCGCGTCCGTCTCGCGCGGAATTTGCGTAACCGCGCTTTTCCGGGATGGGCGAAGAAAGCGGAACGCTTGTCGATTCTCGAACAGATCCGGTTGCGCGTCGAAGAACTTCCGGAGATGCAGGACGCGTTTTCCGAAGGCTTGCAGGATCTTGCGGCATTGGACAAGCAGGTGCTGGTGGAGCGCCACTTGATCAGCCGCGAGCATGCCGCGAAGGGCGCCGGTAGCGCGGTGGTGGTGAATCGGCGGCAAACGCTCAGTATCATGATCAACGAAGAAGATCACCTCCGGATGCAATCCATTCGGTCAGGGCTTCAGTTGAAACAGGCGTTTAAATTGGTGGACAAGATCGACTCCGCGCTTGAAAGCAAACTCGATTTCGCCTTCGATCGGCGACTCGGATATTTGACCGCTTGCCCGACGAACGTCGGGACCGGCATGCGTGCTTCTGCAATGCTGCATCTGCCAGGGCTCGTCCTTAGCGAACTGATCAATCAAGTCATCCAGGCGGTAAGCAAAATCGGGCTCGCGGTGCGCGGCCTTTACGGCGAAGGCACCGAGGCCATGGGCAACCTTTTCCAAATTTCAAATCAGACCACGCTCGGTGAGAAAGAGGAAGACATCATTAATCGTCTTACCAAAGTCATCGAGACGATTATTGATAAAGAACACGATGCGCGACAGACCTTGCTGCAGAGAAAACCGAGTACGCTTTGCGATCAGATCGGTCGTGCCTATGGGGTTTTAACCTACGCGCATGCCATGCCATCCAAGGAAGCCCTTAACCTGTTGTCGGTTATAAAGCTTGGAATCGATCTCGGCGCATTTCCAGAACATCAACGGCTGCAAATTGATGAGTTGTTTATTGAGACTCAGCCAGCGCATCTGCAAAAGAGTTCGCAACAGAAGTTAAACGCTGAAGAACGCGACTACCTGCGCGCGCAGATCATCCGTGATCGTTTGAAAATTTTCCCCAAACCTGATATTAGTAAGATGGTGCGAGACTCAGGCAATGGCTTGACGAACGCACCATCGAACAATGAATAATTTCACACCGCGAGCTCAACAGGTTTTGGCGCTTGCTCGCAAGGAAGCCGACCGTTTTAACCACAACTACGTGGGCACCGAGCATTTGCTGCTCGGGTTGATCAAGTTGGGGCAGGGCGTGGCCGTGAACGTCCTGCAGAAGATGGGGCTCGATCTTGAGACCGTGCGGATGGAAGTGGAGAAACAGGTCGGTTCCGGACCTGAGACCAAGATGGTGGGCAACGTCCCCTATACGCCTCGCGTCAAAAAAGTGCTGGCGCTTGCCGGCAAGGAAGCCAAAGCGCTGAATCATTCCTATGTCGGCACGGAACACATCTTACTTGGGCTGTTGCGTGAAGGCGAAGGCGTCGCTGCGCGAGTGTTGAAGAGTCTCGAACTCGACATAGAGCGCACACGCAACGAAATCTTGAAGGAGCTCGATCCAAACTTCACGCCGTCGGAATCGGAGCAAGAAGGCGAGCCGGCAAAAAAGGACGTCAAGACTCCGGCACTGCGTGCATTTGGCCGCGATCTAACCGAGTTAGCGCGAAAAGGCGAACTGGATCCGGTGATTGGCCGGCGCAACGAAATCGAGCGCGTCATTCAAGTGCTCTGCCGACGGACGAAAAACAATCCAGTTTTGATCGGAGAAGCCGGCGTAGGCAAAACAGCCATCGCTGAGGGGTTGGCGCAGGAGATTTCAAACGGCAACGTGCCGGAACTATTGCGCGACAAGCGCGTTATCACGCTTGACCTGGCGTTAATGGTCGCGGGCACAAAATATCGAGGCCAATTCGAAGAACGAATCAAAGCGGTGATGGACGAGATCCGTCGTTCCAAGAACGTGATCCTTTTTATCGATGAGCTGCATACGATCGTCGGCGCGGGGTCAGCCGAAGGCGCGATGGATGCGTCCAATATCATCAAACCGGCCCTGAGCCGTGGCGAATTGCAATGTGTTGGCGCGACAACGATGAACGAATACCGCAAGTACATCGAGAAAGATGCCGCGCTGGAACGCCGGTTTCAGACGATCAAAGTCGATGCACCAACTGTCGATGAAGCCATTCAAATCTTGAAAGGTTTGCGTCCGAAGTACGAGGCTCATCACAAAGCCAAGCTCACCGACGAAGCACTCGAGACTGCCGTCAGATTTTCTGATCGTTACATCACCGGCCGGTTCCTTCCCGATAAAGCCATTGATGTCATGGACGAGGCGGGTGCGCGCGCGCGCATCAATTCGATGACGCGGCCGCCGGACGTGAAGGACATCGAAAAGGAAATCGAAACCATCCGCCTTGAAAAAGAAGGTGCGATCAAAGCCCAGGATTTTGAAAAAGCCGCTTCGCTTCGCGACAAGGAGAAGCAAACAAAAGAGAAACTCGACGCCATTTTGAACAAGTGGCGTGAAGAACGCGAAGAGAAAGAAGTCATCGTGACCGGCGACGACATGATGCATATCATCTCGAAGGTCACCGGCGTTCCGCTTCAACGAATGGAAGAGCAGGAGACCCAAAAGCTGCTCAGGATGGAAGCGGAGCTCAAAGAGCGCGTCATTGGGCAGGACGAAGCAGTTACAGCGATCAGCAAGGCGTTGCGGCGCTCCCGCGCGGATTTGAAAGATCCCAAACGCCCGATCGGTTCGTTTGTGTTTCTTGGTCCGACGGGCGTGGGCAAAACCTATCTCGCACGCACGCTGGCAGAGTTCATGTTCGGAGATGCCGACGCGTTGATCCAAATCGACATGTCGGAGTACATGGAGAAATTCACAGCGTCCCGTTTGATCGGGTCTCCTCCGGGCTATGTCGGTTACGAGGAGGGCGGACAACTTTCCGAAGCCGTGCGGCGCCGGCCGTACTCGGTAGTGCTCTTTGATGAAATCGAAAAAGCGCACCCGGATGTGATGCATCTTCTTTTGCAGATTTTGGAAGACGGCAAGATCACAGATTCGTTAGGCCGCAAGATCGATTTCCGGAACACAATCATCATCATGACGTCGAACGTCGGAGCTGATTTGCTGAAGAAGCAGACCGTAATGGGTTTCGGCGCCCCGACTGAAGGGCACGATTACGATTCCATGCGCGACAAGATTCTTGATGAATCGAAGCGCGTCTTTAAACCCGAGTTTCTCAACCGGCTGGATGAGATCATCGTGTTTCACTCGCTCGGCAAACCCGAGCTGTTGCGCATTGTTGATCTGGAAGTCGATAAAGTGCTCACCCGCATCAAAGCCAAGGAAGTGCACATCGAGCTGCAGCAGAGCGCCAAGGAATTTCTCATCGAGAAAGGATACGATCCCCAATACGGCGCCCGGCCGATGCGTCGGGCCGTCGAACGTTTTCTTGAAGATCCCCTCGCGGAAGAATTGCTGCGCGGCAATGTCAAACCCGGCAACCAAGTTGAGGTCGTTGCAGCTGACGGCAAGCTGTCATTCCAGATTCCCGAATCGCAGACACAAAGCAACACGCCGGTGGCGCCGGCACCGAGCTAAGCGAATTCGCAATTACGCACGCGGATGTGCATCCGCGTAAGCTTTTTTGAGACGTTCAACGGTAACGTGAGTGTAGATCTGTGTGGTGGAAAGACTCGCGTGCCCAAGTAATGCCTGTACACTGCGCAGGTCTGCGCCGCGATCCAGCATGTGCGTCGCAAAACTGTGGCGCAATTTGTGTGGGCTCATGGAAATCGGAATGGAGGTGTGCCGAACATATCGTTTCAACACCAGCCAAACTGATCGCGCTGAGATTCGCTTTCGTGCTTTGTTGATGAAGAGCGCACCTGCATGCACGTTGGCCGCCGCCCGATATTTTTGGATCGCTTCCAATGCCGGCAGACCCACCGGGCAGACTCGTTCTTTGCGGCCCTTGCCGAATACGCGCACCGATTCCGTGTAAAGATCAACATCGGCCACGTCGAGCGCAGACAGTTCGCTTAGACGCAAACCGCTGCTGTAAAATAATTCCATGATCGCCACATCACGCAGAGGCATCCATAATGGCGCTGATCGGCTCTTTGGCTCGCGGAGTGGCGCCGTGAGAAGTTCGTCCACCTGCTGGCGTGTCAGGACCAGCGGTAACTTTTTCTCCATCTTTGGCAGTTGCACTTCCCGGACGGGATTATGTCGCAGCCGTTTCCGGGCGGCGAGAAACTGATAGAAGGTGCGTAACGCTGAGAATTGCAGCCGCACATACGAACGCGCGTGCCCGCGTTTCATCACCGCGAAGAGATAATTACGAAAATCGTCGGCTGTGAATTTTTTCCAAGAGGTTTTGTTTTCCGCGCGGAAGCTACTTAACGCATGGCGATATGCCTTTAGCGTGCGGGGTGAGGCGTTTCGCTCGTTCGCGAGGTACCGCAGGAATTCCTCCGTAAGTGGATCGCGTTTGTCGGGAGCGCTCGCGACATCTGTCATGTGATCGGTTTGAATATTACGTCGTCACAATGGGCCGATTCAACCCTTTAACGCTTCACCATTCTACCAGGGCGAAGCCTCATTCGGGTTTTTCGACGACGTACCGCAGGTCGGTTGGACTAGAGTGGCCGCTCATTTGGCTTTTGAAGATCGGCGGCGGATTCGTAGAGATAAGCTCGTATCCCTTCAAGACGAACTCTGGATAAATCCCATTGCTTGCAGGCTCATACACTTTATCGCCACTGAAGGAGCCATAGAGCTTGTATTCGTAATTGTTGTCGCTGCCGAATTCGAGACGTTCGCGATCCGGCGCAAGTTTCTCTTTCTCATTAAGCATGACCAGCTCTGCTGAGCTCCACGGCTGGCCCGGTTTGCGAACGTAACCCCAGAATTTGTAATCGGGTTTGTAGTAACGCCTCCCGATATAATAATCGCCAGGCGTCTCGGCTGCGATGTGCTGCGCCATCTCGACTCTCGCCTGCTGAATCCCCTGAGGAACGGTGTTGCAACCCGCGAATAACAAAGCGCCGAGCACCACATTCGTGGTCAACAAATACTGAGCGGCGCGTCTCATCGCTTGAACGGCCATCATTTACGCAGCTTTGCTCCGGGCGCAATTGCAACGTCGCATGGAAGGTCCGGCAATCATTTCTCGTGCGAGATGGATTGCATCGCATAACCAGCCCGCTAAGATTCTGGGCACCATGTTCGAAGTTGAGATTTATGCGCGCGGCTTACGCGAAATGGCGAACATCCTGGAACTGGATCGGCAGCTCGTAGAAATCGCCGGCCTCCGTTACAAGGTGGACACAAATCACGATATCGTTTACCTCGAGTTCGATGAGCCGACCTTGAGCATTCGTGAAATTCGCACGATTTTTCTCAAGCTCAGCCTCGAACCGCTTATCATCGGCACGATTCCGCCCGAACTGCACTCACGAACAAAGACCGAGCGGCTGAGCGTATAGGTTCTTTCCATGATGGTCCGCTTCTTTAGCGCCCTCGGCGCGCCGCTCCTCGGGTTTGTCCAGTATCTTGGCGAACTTATCCTGCTGGCCGGCGATACGTTCCGGTCAATCTTTACCCATCGACTTCGCTGGAAATTGTTTCTCAATCAGGTCGTCGAGATCGGTTTGCTTTCTCAAGTGCTGGTTATCATTACCGGCGGATTTACTGGCGCTGTATTTTCCGCCCAGGCATTTTTTCAATTCAACAAATTAGGAATGGGCTCGGCTGTCGGCGCGGTCGTTTCAGTGTCGCTGTGCCGCGAGTTGGCCCCGGTGCTAACCGCATTGATGGTTGCGGGTCGCGTCGGCGCGGCGATGTCAGCTGAGATTGGCACGATGAAAGTGACCGAGCAGATCGATGCGCTCCGTGCGCTGGCTGTTTATCCGGTTGATTATCTCGTAGTGCCTAGAACTTTGGCAATGATCGTGTCGATGCCGTTGTTGGTCGCGGAATGCATCGCCTTCGGCGTCGTGGCCGGATACTTCGTCGCAGTGTATCTCCTTGACGTAAATGGCCCGTATTACGTCGCAAACATGGTGCGCTGGACCCGGCCGAGGGACATCATCATGGCTATGACCAAGGCGTGTGTTTTCGCGGTGTTGATTGTCTTCATCAGTTGCCACAAAGGTCTAACTGCACGCGAGGGCGCGGTCGGTGTCGGCCGGGCGACAACGGAAGCTGTCGTGAACTCCTCGCTTGCGGTTTTGATCGTGAACTTCTTCCTCACGATGGGGCTGAACATCATTTTCCCTGCAGGCCATCAGTAATGGCGCCCAGTTGAGTGTTGCAGGTTGAGAGTCGAGAGTTGGCGTTGCGATGATTGAAGCCCCGCCATCTCCCGAGCCGCAGATGAAGTCGCGTCTGGATTCCGACAATTCGGCACCGATGATCGCAGTGCGTTCGCTGAAAAAGAAAATCGGGCAGCAGGAAATCTTGTGCGGCATCGACCTGGAGGTTCGCGACGGCGAAACTCTGGTGCTGATCGGGCGCAGTGGCGGCGGCAAAACCGTTTTGCTGAAGCATATGATCGGCTTGCTGGAGCCGGACTCCGGTGAAATTTTGATCCACGGGCAAAGCATCATCGGAATGAACGAACGCCAACTCGGCGTGATTCGCGAAAAGGTCGGCATCCTTTTCCAAAGTGGGGCCCTTTTTGATTCGATGACGGTTGAAGACAACATCGCTTTTCCGCTGCGCGAAGCCGGTGAGCGCGATCCGGAGGTTTTGCACGCAAAGGTCGTGGAGATGCTTGAGGTGATGGAGATGGAGGGGCAGGAAGAAAAGATGCCGGAGAGTTTGAGCGGCGGGATGAGAAAACGTGTCGGCCTTGCGCGCGCAATCATTCGGCGTCCATCGTGCGTTTTGTACGATGAACCGACAGCCGGCTTGGACCCAATGGTCGCTGACAGCATCAATCGGGTGATCCGCCGATTGCAAACGCACTTCGGAATCACGAGCCTCGTTGTCACGCACGATATGAAGAGCGCATTCGATGTGGCCGACCGCATCGCGTATTTGCATGAGGGTCGCGTTTATTTCCATGGAACCCCGAGTGAGCTTCAGAAATCGAAAGATCGCCTGATTCAGGATTTTCTCCTTGGGCGTTCTGAAGGCAGAGCAGATTGCCTTTGATTTTTCGACGAGATTGTCGGGGCGATTAACCTGGATCGCCTTACCTTGCGAAACTGATCACAAGATCGACAGTATTTGGCCCAAAATGAATCGACACGAAAGAGGCTTGGAATTCAAGGTCGGCGTATTCGTTTTTCTCGGATGCGTGGCCTTAGCTGGATTGGTCGTGAAGTTTGGACGCCTGGGCGAGGGGGTTAAGACTTACTACCAGCTCAATGTCCGGTTCCAGGACGCGAGTGGACTGCTTAAGGGCTCGGACGTCTTGCTCGCTGGCGCAAGGATCGGTCGGGTCTCGGGCGGTCCACGTCTTGTTCGCGATGCACCGGGAGTGATCGTGCCGTTGCGGATATACGATTACGTGAAAATTCCTCTCGGCAGCACATTCACAGTAGGCAGCTCAGGGCTCCTCGGGGACCGCTTTGTCACGGTCACTCCGCCAAAAGGCCAGCCAAGCGGCTACATCGAAAAGGATGCATCTATCAATGGCACGCGCGAGTCTGGTTTCGATGATCTCACTAAGCAGGGTAACGAGCTCGTCGGTGATGTTCGCACGACCGTGAAAAAGTTGAATGAGGAAACGCTTTCAGCGCAGAACATGGAAAATCTGAAGGCGAGCATGGAACACTTGAACCAGGCCACGAGCGCGTTGGCAGAATCGTCCAAGAAACTGGACGGCGTCATCGAGCAAGCAGATTCGGCGATGGCCTCCGCAAAAAAAGCCGCCGACGGTTTGCAGACTGCGATTGCTGATGCGCGCAAAGTTTTGCGCAGCGCCACGCAAGGGAAAGGTTTGGTAGCGACACTGCTGAATGATCAGCAACTGGCAAACGATCTGCACGCGCTCGTCAGTAACCTGCGTGCACACGGCGTATTGTTCTATCGCGATAGCGGTGCAGGCCGCCAGGTAAAACCGCCCGAGCAAACGACACCATCGCGACGAACTCAGGGCCGGTGAGTTTATCGACGTCAGCCGCAATGCGAATGAGCCCTGCGAAGACTCACCGCACCCGAAAAGCCATCGCAGCGCCATCTGAAACGAGCTGAACTCGCTCGACGGATTTTGGCGCTGCATGCGATGATGCATGCCATGAAAGCGCGACACTTCTACCTGGCTTGCTGTGCAGTCGGATTGCTCCTCCCTTGTTCGCAATTTGTGCCGTGGCTATTGGAGCACGGCTTGAATCTTCCGTTGTTCCTTACTGAACTGTTCGCCAACCGGATCAGTTCGTTTTTTGCGCTCGATGTGATCGTTTCTGCGATCGTGTTGATTTGGTTTATTCAAAGCGAAGGTAAACGTTTGCGAGTCCAGCTTCTTTGGTTGCCGACGGTTGGAACATTGGTCGTCGGTGTATCGTTCGGGTTCCCGCTTTTTCTTTTTCTAAGGCAGGTAATGTTGGACCGAACAACCGCTCGCGCTTAACAAATTCTCAATCTGATGACGCCAAATGAATTTCGCGAACTGGCATTGAGTTTTCCGGAAGCAACTGAATCGGCGCACATGCGTCATCCGGATTTTCGTGTTGGTAGAAAGATTTTCGCAACGCTCGGATATCCCGACGAACACTCAGCGATGGTGAAGCTATCGGCAGACAAGCAAAAAGAATTTATCCGAACTAATCCCGGCGTTTTCAAACCGGTGAAAGGCACCTGGGGCCAGCAAGGCGCTACGAATATTAATTTGCCGGCGGCAACGATCGACATCGTGCGCGAAGCGCTTACCGCGGCATGGGGCAAAACCGCGCCGAAGCGGCTATCGAAAAATCGCTAACGCAGACCCACGGCTTTGCGAACACGATCCATTACGCGATCGCCAATCTCATTGGCGCGGCGCGCCCCGCTCGCCATCACATCATCGATATACGATTTGTCCCTGAGAATCTCTTCGCGGCGGTTGCGCATCGGCGCAAAATATTCCCAGAGTTTTTCGAACAACTGTTTCTTGAAATCGCCGTACCCAGTGCCGCCTTTTACAAATGCTTCACGCATGTTTGCGATTTCATCCTTCGACGCGACCAGCGAGTAGAGCTTGAAAATTGTCGATGTCGCCGGGTCCTTCGGGGCATCCACCGCCAGGGAATCAGTGACGATGCTCATCACGCGCTTTCGCATTTCTTTCGCATCTCCGAAGATGTCGATGTTGTTGCCGTAACTCTTGCTCATCTTCTGGCCATCGATGCCAGGGACGGTTTCGGTTTCGGGCTGAATCCGCGGCTCGGGGAGCTTGAAAATTTGCCCGTAGATTTCGTTCATCTTGACCGCGAGATCGCGTGTGATTTCGATGTGCTGTTTCTGGTCTTTGCCGACCGGCACGACATCGCTGTCGTAAATCAAAATATCCGCTGCCATAAGGATGGGATAGCCGAACAGTCCAACATTCGGGCTCATACCGCGGGCGATCTTGTCTTTGTACGAGGTTGCCCGCTCAAGCAACCCCATCGGTGCTACGGTTGATAAAATCCAGGCGAGTTCCGTCACCTGCGGCACGTCCGAGTGCCGAAAAAGCGTCGCGCGGTTCGGATCGAGTCCGCACGCCAGAAAATCGAGTGCCACGCGGCGGCTGTTCGCACGCAACATTTCCGGGTCGCGCAAACTTGTTAGCGCATGGTAGTCCGCAACGAAATAGAGCGCTTCGCCCTCGGCTTGCAGCGCGACCGCCGGCCGCATCATTCCAAAATAATTGCCGATATGCAGGGCACCGCTGGGCTGGAGACCGGACAAAATGCGCATGACGTAATTTCAGATCTACGATTTCAGCTTTTCGATTGAAAGCGAGCCATCACAGAAAGCCTGCAATTTGAGATCTGCAATCTACAATTTGAAATCTTTCGTTCTGGTAAACCTGCGCAGTAGCGATTAGAAGAATTCGTCAATGGCCACAAGTTCCGAGCCGGTTTCGGTCGTCACCGGGGGTGCGGGCTTTCTCGGTTCGCATCTCGTAGACCGACTTTTGGCAGAAGGTCATCGCGTCATCGCTATCGACAATCTAATCACCGGTAACACGGCGAACATTGGTCATCTCGCCGGCAACGACAAATTCCGGTTCGTTAAGCATAACGTCTCGAACTTCATCTTCCTTCCGGAAGAACAGATCGACTACGTGTTTCACTTCGCATCGCCGGCTAGCCCAATCGATTACCTCGAGCTCCCGATTCCGACGCTTAAGGTTGGCGCGCTCGGTACCCATAATACGCTTGGCTTGGCCAAGGACAAAAACGCCACGTTTATCCTCGCGTCGACCTCGGAAGCTTACGGCGATCCTTTGGAGCATCCGCAAAAGGAGGATTACTGGGGCAATGTAAATCCCATCGGGCCCCGTGGCGTGTACGACGAAGCGAAACGGTTCGCAGAAGCCATCACCATGGCTTACCACCGGTATCACCGCGTCGATACGCGAATCGTGCGCATCTTCAACACATACGGTCCGCGGATGCGCTTACGCGACGGACGCGTCGTGCCGGCGTTTATTGGGCAGGCTTTGAGCGGACAACCACTGACCGTGTTCGGCGATGGGTCGCAGACTCGCTCCTTCTGTTATGTATCCGACCTGATCGATGGGATTTTTAGGCTCGCGATGAGCGATTTCCACGAACCGGTCAACATCGGCAACCCACGTGAGATGACCATCAAACAGTTTGCGGAGGAAATCATCCGAATCACCGAGACGAAATCTACAATCGAATACAAACCGTTGCCGGTGGACGATCCAAAGGTGCGCCAACCGGACATCACCCGCGCGAAAAAGGTCCTCAGTTGGGACCCGCGAGTTGAATTCGAGGAAGGCATCAAAAAGACGATCGACTATTTCAAAGAATCGTTAAGGCGTTGAGGCGTTGAAGAATCTGTAGCCGACGCTCTGTGAGGGACGCGGCGTGCGTATATGGGAGCGACGCTTCGCACAGCGAAGCGGTTACAGAGTCCATTAACGTTTCAATCAAGCACTTGCGGCCACGTGCAAAATTTTTATTGGCGTTTGCCGCTATTTGGTTTTGAGTTCCTCCATGTTCAAGGGTGCGCTCTTTCTAGCGCTCGGGTTCCTCGTCGTTTCTTTTCCTGTCGTGGCGCAGCAGGCCAAACACTCTGCAGCCGCGCAACATCGCCTCACCGCATCCGCTGTGAGGCCGCTCGATGGGGTGTCTAATCTCAACATTTACCAGCCTCACATCATCAATGCGTCCAATTCCATTCTCTTTCACAATGGGCCGGTGCGGGCATGGTCCGATGGCGCGCAGTTGGCAAGCGAGAGTGCTTTCGTGCAAATTGGAATGGCGCCCCTGGGTCTGTTTCACGATGCGTATTTGGCTCCGAGCGATGTCGGACCCGCGCCCGTCCGGAAACCAAGCGCCGCTGCAAATTATCCGTCGGCAAATCTTCCGACTGATGAAAAAGATTTATCCGCCGAGGTGCTCAACTCCCCCTTAAGCAACGTATATTACACGGGGGAAATCGGATTCATGTATGGCCAATGGAGCGGGAAGGGCAATGGCGATTACGTGGGCAGCTATATTTGGGGCCAGGCTGGCAACGACAAATTTCAGATCACAGCCGGCGGTTCGTTCGAGAACTGGAGCGGAAACGGGCCGAAGGTTCGCTCATTCAATTTCGCAAGGTAATTCACATATGTGAACTTGGAGCGCGTTGCCCTCAACGCGTTGATGCATCGAAAACCGTTTCGATGTGCGGTCTTTTCGATTGTAATTGGGAAGCTATCCTTCCTACTATCGGTTGTCATCAAGGAGGGGAAGGTGGTGGTTAATCCGCTGACCCAGGTCGTTTCAACAGGTTAATCGCAATGTCGACTCGAAATCTCGTCGCGGACAAATTGTTGTGGGAAACGCTGGAACGCTGGAAGCGTTCAACTCCCGAATTGGATCGCATTCAATTCCTGAAGACCGTGCCGTTCTTTGATCAACTCTCGAATCGGCAGCTCAAGAGTGTCTCCGACATCATGTTTGAGCGCACATATGATGCCGATGAATCGATCTTTGAAGAGGGACAACCGGGGGCGGCTCTTTTTTTAATCCTCGACGGGAAAGTCGCGGTAGAAGTTCTCCGCGAGACCAGCACCACGCGCCTGGCTGTTTTGCAGAAAGGTGCCTTTTTTGGGGAAATGGCATTGCTCGATGAGACGCCGCGCTCGGCTACGGCGCGTGCCTTGGAACCGACTCGAACGCTGGCGCTTTATCGCAACGATCTTACTGGACTCGTTCATCGGGATGCGAAGACGGCCTGTCAAATTTATCGAGTCCTTGCGGGTATGATCGCCGAGCGCCTTCGTTTGACCAATGAATTGGTGCAGATGAAAACGCCTGCCCTCGATTAGGATGAGTAACGGTCAGGACTTCGAAGAAATTGCGCGAGAACGCAAAACTCGGCGGACTGTTTTTTATCTCACGTTCGCGGCGCTGACCTTGATTGTCGCAGGATTCCTGATCTGGAAGTTAAGCAGTCTCATTCTGCCGATTATCGTTGGCGCTCTATTGGCCTTCGTGTTTCGTCCGGTGAAAGAGCGTTTTAAGATCCGGTGGTTGCCGCATGAGGTTCAAGTTCTGTGTTCCTTCGCAGCCATTGGTCTCGTCCTCTTTTTCGCCTTCAATACCCTTCGTAAACACATTCCGGACGAGGAACAAAAACTCGAATTCAAGGTCCGCCTGAATTACAAACTGAATGAGAAGTACCGGCAACTGGTAGCGAAACCGGCCGAAGAAAAATCAAACGCGGTGGCGCCGTTGATTGAAAATGAACTCGGCCCACTCATGGATAAGTTTAATCAGTCGATCGAACTCAATCCGGAGGAACGCGATCTGTTCCTGAAATACGCCGCGGGGTACAACGGAAAACCTCCAATTGAACCCAAGTTCGTTGATTATTTTCGGGCGAATCAACGGACCGGGAAATACGTCATTCCCGAAAACGCTCCGGACCGGGAGGGAGGCCCAATCGCACCCGCTGCGGCTCAGCCTCCGACCCCTGGCAAGGGTGCGACCTTGGAGAATAAAGTGTCTGCATGGATGTTGGCGCCGTTAATTTTCATTTTTCTCGGCTTCGATAACGGGCAAATTCGGCGGTTTTTCATTGGTCTTGTCCCGAATCGCTATTTTGAGTTGTCGCTGACAGTCGTCGACAGGCTCGATGACGCCATTGGGAAGTATTTACGCGGGACTTTGACAGAGTGTTTCCTGGTAGGCCTGACGCTCACAGTCGGTTTGGTCCTACTTGGGATTCCGCCTGGCATCGCGGTAGCCATCGGCATGGTCGCCGGACTTCTTAACGCTATTCCATTTGTGGGAACAGCCTTGGCCCTGGTGATTGGCGTTGGTTATGCGTTAATCGCGGAAAACGTCCGGCCACTCATCCCCGGTTTGAATCCAAATGATCTGGCGCTTTATGTAGTGATCCTGGTCGTAATCACGCATGTCCTGGACGACGTTGTATTCCAACCATTTGTCCTTGGCAGCGCGGTGAACGTTCATCCACTCGTCGTCGTCATCGCGATAATAGGTGGATCCCTGCTAATGGGTTTGTGGGGGATGCTATTCGCCATTCCGGCAGTCGTGGTTGTGAAGACCGCGGTGGCGACCTTCTTCAAGGAGCTAAAGGCTTATCGCATCATTTGATGCGGGTTTCCGATCTCGAAGAAGCTACGTCATCTCACCTTGGAGGCAGACGAACTTGTCCATGAAGTTCGTTTCGTTTTTTATATTGCAATGGTGAAATTTGCTTGGGCATTTTGGAATTGCGATTTACTGCTTTAACCCGATGCCCGCACCATCACGCTTGATCACTCTTAATCTTGGATCTCAGACGATTGGTCTTGCCGAATTCCGAGTCGCTCATGGAGGTTTGGTGCTGCTTAACTATCGTTTGCACGAACTACCTCTCGATCCTGAGACCGGCCAGCGTCGTGATGCACATGTTGGGTTGGGGGAGGTCGCCGCGGTATTACGCGAAATGATGCATGAAATGCAAATCTCTCATCGTCCAGTCAATTACGCATTGCCTGCGCAATCGGTCTTCGCGCGGTTCGCAAAACTGCCGCCATTAGGAAAGGAAAAACTGGATAAGATCATCTCGTTCGAGGCGCAACAGAATGTCCCGTTTCCTCTGGACGAAGTCGTCTGGGATTATCAGCTCGTGGGAGGAGGACTGGGGGAAGAGATCCAGGTAGTCTTCGTCGCGATCAAAGTTGATTTGCTCGATCAAACCAATGCAGCTGTGGAAGGAACAGGCCTACATACGTCCGTCGTCGACGTTGCGCCCATGGCGCTCTACAATGCCTTTCGCTACAGTTACTCCGCGACTGGCGACTGCTCATTGCTGTTGGATATTGGTGCGCGCACCACCAACATTCTTTTCATTGAGTCGGGACGAATTTTTTTGCGGAGCATTCCACTAGCCGGGAATGCGATCACCGTCGCGATCTCAAGGGAATTCAACGAATCATTTGCTGCAGCGGAAACTCGCAAGAAACTGGATGGCTTCGTAGGGCTGGGCGGCGCTTATGCCGAACCTGCCGACCCTAATGTTGGCCGGGTTTCTAAAATCGCTCGCAGCACCATGACCCGCCTCCATGCAGAATTGATGCGCTCCATCACGCACTACCGCGCTCAACAGCAGGGGAACCGCCCGGCTCGCATTTTCCTGTGTGGTGGCGGCGCTGGAATGCCCTATATGCGCGAGTTCTTTCACGAAAAATTTCACGTGCCGATCGAGTTTTTCAATCCGTTGCAAAACGTGACGGTCGCCGAGTCGGCGCCGACGCGGGACGTCGCGCGTTCCGCACATTTGTTAGGGGAACTGGTCGGGCTGGCACTGCGCAGCGTCACCGTGTGTCCAATGGAATTGAACCTGCGTCCGGCGAGCGTTGTTCGCAGCCAGGACTTGGAAAAACGCCGGCTATTCTTGATCGCAGCAGCCGCATGCGTTCTGCTCGCCTTGCTGGGCTGGTCTGCCTACTACACACGCGCGGCGCAAGTGGCGCAGCAAGCGGCAGAGACAATCCGTCAAAAGAACGGCACGATGCACGTGGCCGAGGGCCAGTTGGACAAACTCAAAAAGGAAATCACAGCTTTGGACAACACCGCCACCCCGTTGATAACGGCTGTGAATGACCGCAATTTTTGGCCGCAGATTCTCGAACAGCTAAACTCGCGTCTGCCACAATCAGACATTTGGATCACGGAGCTTGCCGCCACTTCCGGTGGAAAGTTGTTAGGTGTCTCCGAAAAACGCGCCGCGGAAAGTGCATCAACGACACCGCCGACATCAGTCGGTGCCACAGCAAAAAGCGTGGCTGCGGCGGCAATCGATGGGATTAACGTACGCGGCCTGTACCTCTGGAATCCAAAGCAGCAGGAAATTGTCGTCGATTACCTCCGGAATCTCGCGAACTCGCCACTGTTCGTCGTCGACGTGAAGACGCCAGAGCGGTTTATTAAGTCCAATTCCGTCCCGAACGATACCGAATGGGCATTCCCGTTTGAGCTTCAGCTTACCCTCCGCAAACCCATGAAAATGCCATGAACGCTAACCACGAATGGTCACGAATCTACACGAATCACAGATCTGCGTGTTGGCGTAATTCTCAACTTCAAGCGCCGGAAATTAGAGTGGGAGAGGATGGCTTCATGAAATTCGTGTCTATTCGTGTGCATTCGTGGTTAACAGCATGAAATGGTTTCAACAAAACCGGACGCTCGGCACACTTCTGCTCGCTGCCGGAATCGGCATCCTCTGCGCGGCTCTGCTGTACTGGAGATGGAGCGTTTGGAGCGATGCAAAACAAACGTTCGACCAGGCCACAGCAGAACGGAACCGGCTGCAGGGTCTCAATCCGTTTCCCGACGACGGGAATTACCGGAAATTGCAAGGATACCTCGAGAGATACAACGCGGCGCTCGACAAATTCAAAGACGACCTCAAAGCGGAAGTTGCCCCGGATCCGCCTCTTGCGCCTAACGAATTCCAGTCGCGCCTCCGCCAGGCGACCCTCGCCGTCCAGGACCGGGCGCGCACAAACAACGTTAAATTGCCAGACAACTTTCAATTGGGCTTTGACGAGTTCGCGCGGATGATGCCGGGCACGGCGGTAGCGGCATTGCTTGGACAGGAACTCTCGCAGGTACAGATGCTGATCAACGTTTTGCTCGACGCCAAAGTGGACAGCATTACGTCATTTCGCCGCCGCCCGTTGCCGGAAGAACGCGGGGCGGCGCCAACGCCTACCCCATCTCCTGGCCAAAGAGCTGTGAAACCGGGTGGCACGCCCGCGCCCAAATTGATCGAACGCAACGTGGTCGAGATCTCTTTCAAAGCTCCGCCCGGTTCCGCGCGAAAGGTTCTGAACGAGATCACAAATTCCGCGGGGCAATTCTTCATCATCCGCACGCTTTATGTGCACAATGAAAAGGACAAAGGACCGCCACATGAGAGGACCGCGTCGCCCACGCCAATCCCAAACCCTCAAGCATCTCCCGGGCAGCAAGGCCCCGGGGCCCTAAACTTCATCGTAGGCAACGAACACGTCGAAGTTTCTGCCACCATCGAGATGCTGCGTTTTACATTTTGACTTCAACCACCGATTACACGGATGACACGGATCAGAAAATGATTCATGAAGAGTTAAGTCGTGAGATAATCGGTGCTGCGATGGAAGTGCTTAACGAGTTAAGACCAGGACTCGACGAAAAACTCTACGAACGCGCTTTAGGCATTGAGCTGACGAACGCGGGACACGTTGTTTCAGTACAGTGCTCGTTTCCGGTTTTTTATCACCGCGAATTGATTGGCAACCTCATTCCGGATCTGATTATTGACGATGCTGTGATCGTCGATCCCAAAGTCGTAGCGTGCTTTACCGAAACGCACATCGCTCAAATGATCGGCTATTTAAACATCACCAAGCTGGATCTCGCGCTTCTCATCAATTTTAAAAATGCACAGCTGGAATGGAAGCGGGTGTTGCGGCCTCAACAAAGCGACGAGTGCAGCCAGCCTAACCTCCGTGTCTGATTGGTCATATCCGTGCAATCTATGTTATCCGTGGTTCTCTTCCTCTGATCATGGCAAAAGCAATCGACTGGCTTAAGACGAATTACGATCGCGCGGTGTTGATGGCTGCCGCCGCCTTCCTTTTCATTTCCGGCCTGGCGATTTGGTGGGGCGCCATCCAGTTCAACAATCGCCTTATCACTCCGCCAGCAGCTCCGCCGAAAACAGCTTCGCAGCCGCCGGTCGCCGTCGAACTCGATCGCGCGGCGCAGCAACTCCAGCAGCCGCTGCAATGGAAAGCGACCACACGCTCAGGTCTGTTCGTTCCGGAAAAACATTTCATCGGTCCCGACGGCATGCCGGCCACGTTAGAAAACACCCAGGTGCATGCGCCGGTGCCTAACGAGTGGTTCGAAAAATATGGGTTACCCATTGAGGATGCCGACGCTCTTGAACAGGATCCCGACAAGGACGGGTTCACCAATCTCGACGAATGGCAGGGGAACACCGACCCGACCAAGGCCGACTCGCATCCCGATTACACGACGAAACTGCGTTTGGTCTCGGCCACCGAGGAACCGTTCCGGTATGTTTTTGCATCCCGGACACGAGACAAATTCGGCATCAACAGCACCGACGAAAGTGAGCCGACGCAATTCCTGAAAGTCGGCGACGTGATCCGAGGTACGAACTTTAAGATCGTCAAATTTACCGAGAAGAAGGAGGTCAATCAGTACCGAATGAAGGTGGATGTGTCGGAGTTGTTGCTGGAGCACCAGGAGAATCACGCACAGCTCACGCTGGTGAAAGGAAAGGTCGCCACGTCCCCGCAATCGGTCGCCACGTTCGTTTATAGTTGGGGTGGGCGGAAGGAATTTGAAGTGCGCAAAGACCAGGAATTTCCTCTCGCAACCGCTGAAGGCAATCGGACGTACAAACTCATCGATGTGCGCCCGGACAAGGCCGTGATTGTGAACACGCAA
>DATFXP010000098.1:0-5242 GCA_035315785.1 Candidatus Udaeobacter sp.
TTCCGGGTCGCCCGCTCAATTACCGCATCGCTTTGCGGAAACGGCTGCTTGTCCCCGCGCGTAACATGCAGAGCAAACTTTCCATCCGGCGACTTTGATTCGACGTACTCATCCGCATCGCATGGCAGAAATGCGAACCAGGTTGCGAGCGAGATAAGAATAAGGGTGCGTTTCAGGACTTCGTAAATGTGGATCGTCGACTGCATCAGCGTTGTACATTCAATCACTTTTTCATTGCTGTGTGGAGATCAAAAGCGACACAATCCGCCGCGTGAAGGATTGGGAGATCATCGCTGACAATCTCCACAAAGCCGGCTGGAGCTTGGGCTGGGTCTCAGTTCTCGATATTGAAGGGCGCACAATCTGGATTGTGGACGCCCATGGCTACGGAAAGCGGTTCATCGTGCGCGCCGATGAAATACTGACCGCGCTTCTGGAATTGGAACGGGCGGTTTACGAATTCGCGGTGGATTTGATCTCGTAAATCACTTTTCCGTTGCCGTGTGGAGCGCAAAAGAGACAATCTCGTCTTGACAAAGCAGGCAAGATTTTCTCAAACTCGGCACATAGGAGTTTCTATGGCGACAAAAGATACAGGACGGAAGAGGCCAGCAGGACGGAAGAGGCCAGCAGGACGGAAGAGGCCAGCAGGACGGAAAAGGCCAGCAGGACGGAAAAGGCCAGCAGGACGGAAGAGGCCGGCAGGACGGAAGAGGCCGGCAGGACCGAAGGGGCCGGCAGGACCGAAGGGGCCGGCAGGACCGAAGGGGCCAGCAGGACCGAAGGGGCTAGCGGGACCGCCTGGGCCAGCGGGACCGCCCGGACCAGCAGGACCGCCCGGACCAGCAGGACCGCCCGGACCAGCAGGACCGCCTGGACCAGCAGGAATTTAGTAAAAACGCTCACCACCCTTTGAAGTCGCCAACGTGATTGTGCGTCTCGATCACGTTGCCAGACGCATCATAAACGCGAATCACGGCATTGCGCTGTCAGGCGAGGCTCTACATGAAAATCAGCCGCCGCCCGACTAGACAAGAAATGCACCGTTTCCGTATGGTAACCGAGGGAAAAGTTGGGAAGGTGTTAATAGCCAGGCCCTAAAGTCCAACGCACAAACTGGCTCCATGGCTTGGCTAACATTGGGGCGGTTGTCTTTTGTCAGCGATCGCCCCTCTTTTTTCCGCTGGGCCGCCACCGAATGGCAGCGCATCGGAAATCAGATCGAAGCCGCGCTTATCTTTACACGGGCGGACTTCGTATACGTGCATTGCATGACATCCGATTTTGAAACCAGCGCAGTGCCTTTTGCGTTCGTTGTCTACCGAGAATTTTCATCATCCTGGGCGAAGCAAGTAATTCTGTCATCTCGTGGTTCAATGTCGCGTCTCTCTCCTGCAGAATTTGTAACTGCACTCGTGCGATGAAGTGTTTGCCCAGGAACATCGCCTAGGTAGTTTTGCCTAGGTATTTAAAACAAATGTAATTTCCGTCACACCCGGGGGGGCCTAGGATTCGCTAGGACTATTTCAAGTATCCTTCCGGACCCCGAATTCGGAACGCTGGGCGCTGCGGCTTGTGATGGGCTAAATGGAACGCGACATCATCGAAGCTCCGAAAATCGAACATCTCTCCACAGTCTGGACACTGATAAAAGTGCTCCTGCTCCGCGGCCGGAAGTTTTTCGTATTCTTTTGAGGTCATTGTCTTTCCTTGATACGCACGCGAAGGCGCAATCGGTTGACAAAAGTTCGCTTCACTGATGGGTGAAGCACCTACACCGCTCAGCGTTGGCCGAGTGCAGGTAGTTCGATCTGAAAACCGGCGATTTTCATAGGTAAAACGCGACTAATCTCGCCTTTAGTCATAGCAAAAATTGGCGCGTCTCTCTCCTGCAGAATTTGTAACTGCGCTCCTAATTCGCGATCGGCGTCCGACAAAACGTCTGACATGAGCCTCCTAGACCTGTCGCACAGTTGCGGCCGCGATCGTGCCATCGCCATTTCGCGAAACCTCGATGATCTTACCCGTTCCGCCGACTTCGCGAGCATTGGTAATTTCTACCCGTATTGGTTCCTGGGCAGCCTTAGCCGCCGCTTCCTTCGCCGTTTCTTTGCACGCTTTCATGTAGGAAATCATCTTTTCCAATTCGAGCATTTTCCCCGGATGACTTTTTTGGGCCGCCAGCAAATCAGCTTCAGTCGCTTCACCGACTTTAATATCAACCGATGTTGGCGTAACAGACCCCGCGATGAGTGCGTTCTCGGCAATCTTGCCAAGCCGAGCGTCCGCCGTAAAAATTTCTGTGCCCTTAATCGTAAAGAGCATTTTAATCACCTTGCCGTTTACGGCCATGTAACGCGCGCAGCTTGTCGGTTCACTCGTGATTAATTTATACATGGGACGGAGAAAAAATGCTGGGGCTAGGGCGATCCCCCGGCAAGGGCATGAAACGTAACGACGTGCACAAGCGCCGCGCCCGCCTTTGGTGGTTTAAAGTTGCCCGTTTTCGGCACACTTTACGGGCGAGGAGATGAGTGTAACGAGGGAGAAAAGCGCATGCAAACCCCGGTGTGCCACCTCCGTTTTGGTTATGATTATTTAAAATAGTCCAGCGCATTTTTGGTCGTACTCGTCGGCCATTTCGCAGATGCTTTGAATGAAATTCTCGATTCCGATGTCATCGAAAGACATCGACTTAGTAGCATCATCCGCTGCCGTGCGTATCCGCGAGCGAAAGATAACATCCTCAATGCTGTTATGACAGAAGGCCATATAGTGTTAGCTAAGCGGTCTAATTTTAGGTAGCCTGGGCTCAGCTGGCCTCGGTGTGAGACTAAGTTCGACTAAAGGCCACCTCGTAATCCTGCCGTCTCCGTCCCGGCGCGCAAGTTGAACGGTGCTTCCAGAAGAAAATTTAAGCGCCCCGGCCTCGATCATTTTCGCGATGGCAGATTGCAGTGGATCGGACGGACTCAGGGTGACCGTACCGAAAAGCCCATTTGACACGCGCGTAATCGTCGCGTCCGGGAAGACAGCGTCAGCAAACCGCTGCGCCACTGCACCATTGGCAATTTTCAGACCATGATGGAAAAGACTCGGCACGCGTATCTCCGCCGACTTGAAGCAGAAGTCGGTGTTCTCGTCGAACCATTCCCCCGTCATATCAGGCTCAGACGCATCCGAAAATCGGACACACATCGCGCCGTAGCTTCCGCCGGAGCCGACGCTTTTAAGAACGGAGCCGGAGTTAGGTCTCCAACCTGCCTCGTGGGTATATGCCATGTTATTGAGCGGCTGAATCGGTTGACACCACAAAGTTTTTCGCATTGCGCGGAGCAACATCGGCGAACATGCTGGCGACAATTTCGACCAGGCCATTTTTCTTTAACGTAAAAGGATCCGTAATGATCGAAACGCTTTCGCCCCAGAAAGCCACCACTAGCTGTGACCAATCGCCGAGGATCATCTGATTGCCGCTGCCTACGTTGGTGGTTGATCTCGCAGGAAGCCCGGCGACATTGCCAGCCCATTCGTTCCCTTCCCAAAGAAATCGGGCTTGACCGCTAGTCTGAGAGGTCAACATCAACTTTGACGCGGCTGTCGGCGATGTAACATACGCGATGCTGTCCTGATTGAGGTTGCCAGCGTTGTTAGTTGTTAAGCTGTCCTGGAAACTCACTAATTTAGTCCGAGTTGGAGTCGCGCCGAAAGTAATGGAGCTGCAATTCGGGTTGTTTAACAAACCGAGTGGCTCTTTGTTGCCCACACCGTTTAGCGCGCCAGCATCAAGTGCCGTCCCGAGTGTGGCCCGTAAGCTATCCCTCACGAAGGTCTCGATCCCGACTGAATTCTGAGCGAGCAACTGCTTGGACACGGTGGCTAAACTCGCAACTCGACGCGGGGCAAGCATCGTCCGAGCGAATGTGTTTGCGCCGGAATCCGGCAGAGCCTCGGATTCGCCAAGCCATGACGCGGTTTGGAATGCGGTTTCGCTGGGGAGCCCGAAGTCGCCAGAGAGATTATTAAAGACCTGCGCCCCTAAACTCAGAACCACGCTCGCGCTGCGAAGCGCGGGCGCGATAGTATCTAAATCCTGAGAAACAAGGAAGCCGCCAGCGGTGGCCGTTGTCACGTTAAGGTTTTTAATGGGCATCAAAGCGCCAATTGGAATCAAGAATCCGGGTCCCGCTTCTGTTCCTTCATTTAATCTGCGGAATTGGGATTTGAGAGCATCGTGACATTCGGCTTCTAAGCCGGTGACGCGACCGTCCACGCCCGGCTCTGGCGCGTGGCTTAGCTCGGCAATGGCTTTGGTCAGTGAGTATTTGCTGAGTTCCTTTTGTGTGAACAATGACATGGTAGTTTTCTTTCTTGGTTAAATTGAGTTTGGGCTGATGGTTCCGCAGTGCGCGCGCTTGGCTGCGCGATTGCTCCGAATCACTGAACGGATCTCGCTTAAGCGCTCCGGCCGGAAATAGGTGCCGAGATCGCTTTTGAAATCTGGCGCGATCAGGCCGCGACGAATATATTTTTCGACCGTGGCGCGTGAGACCCCCAGCCTTTTCGCGGCGACGTTAACCGACGCGATCCGCTCGGGCTTATTGGTGGAACGGTAGCATGTCTGCATCTTTAACCTTAAACCTACGAGGCACTTTCGGCGAAGTTTCATGAGGCTACGCGGAGTGAACTTTCGGCTTCCCGTAACTTAGCCATTGCCGAAAGCCTCGAGCGCAAAAGGCAGCGCTGCTTTTTGACCGCGCGCTCGGTCACTTTGTAGCGTTGCGCCAGTTCCCTGTTCTTAACCTCGGGGAACAGGACCATCTCGTATCTAAGGGCGCGTGACGCTGGTTTTCGGCCTTCGAAGGCCCAGTATTTTCCATCGTGCAGGCCGATAGCCTTTTCCGCTGCCGTTAGTATCGGGTCAGCGACTGCGTCGAACTCGTCGAGGTCAGCGCGCGTCAGCATTCAGGCGAACCTTCCACCATGTCGCTGCGAACAGTGCGACCGCCGCAGGCCCATTGGAGCTGCAAGCGAAGCGATCATCGTCTCGTGCATTTTTGGAACTCGTCTCGGTATCGCTGGCAGTTATACGCGCGTTTCGCATTCAAGCTGCCGCCGCTATTTTTGAGATCCGGATGCTTATGCCACCAGTCCACGAACGATTGCGGCGGATGCGGATTCCATCGACGGAGGATGTATTGCTCGCGATGTACTCGCTGCAGTTTTTCGTTGCACTTCGCCT
>DATFXP010000099.1:0-23252 GCA_035315785.1 Candidatus Udaeobacter sp.
GAGCGCGATCTGCTGCACGAGATGCTGGAGTTTGTTTCGAAGGAAGTGCAGGAGCTCGGCAACGAGGCTGAGATTGCGCATATTGAACGGATCATACGCGAAGGCACGGGCGCCGACAGACAACTGGTGGTGTGGGAACGCACGCAGGATATGAAAGCCGTGGTCGATCAGATCGTGGCCGAAACAAACGAAGGTCTCGAGATTTAGATGTGTCGACGGGGGGATGTAGGGGCGGAGCTCTGCGAGCCCTGTCGCAGCGTGGCTTCAGAGGAAATTCGTCAGGCGTCGCAGAGCTCCGCCCTCCATACGTTATCAGCGCCGCATCGGGAACAGCGAAGTATAGCCGGAAAGCCCCCGTACATATTGTGCGCGTTCGAATGCGCCGGGGTCAGGGCAATTCTGCTGACTCATGACGCCTTTGATTTCACTTACGGATTTGCGCTGGTGTTGCTCTAGCCATGCCACCATATCCATTTCAATCCGCTGAAGGTGCGTGATCCCGTGACGCATGAGCGCGCTGCATAACATGGTCACGCCGGCACCGGCCATCACGAGCTTGATGACATCCTGCGCCTGATAAATGCCGCTCGTAGCTGCGAGACTCGCACGCAGTTTCCCGTAAAGGATGCCAATCCAATGCAGCGGTAATCTCATATCGGCCGGGGTGCTTAACGTGAAATTTGGTGCGACCTCCATTTTTTCCAGATCGATATCGGGCTGATAGAATCTGTTGAACAACACGAGGCCATCGACATTCAGGTCGTCCAGAACGATCGCCATGTTCGCAAAACTGCTGAAGTAAGGACTAAGCTTAACGGCGAGCGGAATCTTTGTGGCCGCGCGAATACTTCGAACCGTCTCAATGTAAATATTTTCGATCGTGCTGCCGGTAACCTCGATGCGTGTCGGTATTCTGTAGATATTCAATTCCAACGCATCGGCACCAGCCTCGGTAATCCTTCGCGCGTAACTGATCCACCCCCCAAGCGTTGTGCAATTCAAACTGCCGATGATCGGAATGCCGACTGCATGTTTGGCTTGTGCAATGTTTTCGAGGTACGCCTTGGGATCGACGCGAAATTCCTGCGCTGGAGCTTCGATTTGCTCTTCAAACAGGGAATGAAAAACCACCGCTGCAGCGCCCGCTTGTTCCATCGCGCGGACGTTGTCGATCTTCTCCGAAAGTGGCGAAGCAGATGGGACCAGAGGCGAACGCAGAGAGAGGCCGAGATAATTGGTCGTGAGATCCATCCGCGAGTTTAATCTTAGACTGAAAAATCACTGTGGGTCGAATCGTTTCCACGAACTTGCCAATGTCCGTTCAGGCGCGCAGCCTAATATGATCCGTGAAGCGATCCTGCTGAAGCGTATTGTAGGAAAAGCCGACGCGTAGAGCAGAGTTTGCCTGCGATTCGTTTCCGAGTAATTCTCTCAGCTTTCAATCATGCCCGATCGCGCTTACCTTCATCCAATTGACCCGGAACTGCTTCCCGGTGCGCACAACGCGATCGACACTTGTCTGCGACTAAAGCCTCAGGAGCGAATCACGATTATCACGGATGCGTTTACCCGCGACATCGCCGCGGCGTTGCAATCGGAAGTGGAGCGGGTTGGGTCGGAGCACAGTTTGTTTGTGCTGGAGCATCACGCGCGCAGACCGCTCTCGTACATGCCTGAGATCATTCTGGACGATCTTGCGTTGTCCCAAGTGTCGATCTTCGCCGCGCAGAGCCAACCTGGCGAACTCAGCTCGCGTACCGAAATGACCAGCGTGGTAAATCACCACCACATCCGGCATGCGCATATGGTGAACATCAATCGTCAGATCATGCTCGAAGGAATGCGCGCTGACTTTTGCGCGGTCGACAAGCTAAGCCAGCGCTTGGTCGAACATGCGCGTCAGGTCGATCGCATCACCTGTAAAACGCCCCACGGCACCGAATTCGTTGCGGAGCTTTCGCCGAAACTGAAGTGGCTTAAAACCAGCGGCATCATTGCCCGTGACAAGTGGGGCAATTTGCCCGGCGGTGAGATTTTTACCACACCCATGAACACCAACGGCGTGTTTGTAGTGGATGGCGTGGTCGGCGATTACTTGTGCGAACGGTTCGGCGACCTGCAATCGAATCCACTGACGATTGAGGTCGAAAATAATCGTATTCGAGCGCTGCATTCGGAAAACAAGGATTTACGCGACGAATTTCGGGCCTACACGACCACGGACGAAAACAGCGACCGCGTCGGGGAATTTGCGATCGGTACAAACATCGCCTGCACCCACATCATTGGACACATCTTACAAGACGAAAAGCTTCCCGGGGTACACATCGCCTTCGGTCATCCGTATGCTGAGCACACCGGCGCAAATTGGGCTTCGAAAACGCACATCGACTGTGTTGGTCGCGATTTCGATATTTGGTTCGATGGCCAACGGGTGATGCGAGAAGGGAAGTTTTTGATTTAGCGCCCCGATAGTCGTCACGTGGATCCGAAACTTCGCACCGCTTTCAACGCCGACTTTACGCCCGAGAAATATGCTGCGCTGGTGCACTGTATAAATGAATCCGAGAAATGGCCGGCGGATTTCCGGATTTCCGAGACGCCGATTTTCTTAACCCGCGAGTTCACGGATGAAGTCACGCGCGCTGCGAATGAGATTGTAGCCGCGACACGCACGCCGGAATTTGTCAGGCATTCGGCGGTGGCGGTTCCGAAGGACTTCGAAGTGCCTAACGAATCAGCGCACCCAAATTTTCATGTATTCGATTTCGCGATTTGCGCCGAAGACGATCGGTTGGTTCCCCGTTTGATCGAATTGCAAGCATTCCCCAGCTTGTTCGGTTTTCAGTTGGTGCTTTTGGATTGCTTCCGCAAAGCGTACCCGGTTATTCCACGCAATTGGACTTCTTCATTTGGTGGAATCAAAGATGACGCGTATTTCGAATTTCTGTGCCGCACCATCATTGCGGATTCACCGCTGGAGAGTGTTGTGTTGCTCGACATCCAGCCGGAAAAACAAAAAACGCGCGTGGATTTTGCCGCCACCGAAACGTTCCTCGGCATTCGATCGGTTTGCGTAACCAAAATCAAGAAGCGGGGTGGACAATTATTCTACGATCGCGACGGACGCGAAGTGCGGATCGAACGAATTTATAATCGCGTCATTTTCGACGAGCTAAGTCAACGGCATGATCTGAATTTACAGTTTCGTTTTCAGGATGATCTCGATGTCACCTGGGTCGGTCACCCGAACTGGTATTTTCGGATCAGCAAGCATTCCCTGCCCTTCCTCAAAACCGAACACACCTCGCTGACGTTTTTCGTTGATGAATTTCCATCGAACGAACAGGTCGGAGATTACGTGTTGAAACCTCTTTATTCATTCGCCGGTCACGGTGTGGAAATGGAGCCGACGCTGGAAAAAATCGCCCGGTTGCAAAATCCCCACGAATGGATTTTGCAGAAGAAAGTCGAATACGCCTCGTTTGTACCGACGATCGACGGTCACAAATCGAAAGCCGAGATCCGGATGATGTTTGTGTGGCCGGATCAGGATCGGGATCCTACGCTCGTGAACAATCTCGTCCGGATGAGTCAGGGCAAAATGATGGGCGTCGATTTCAACATAGACAAGACCTGGGTGGGCGCCAGCATCGCACTGCACCAATAGCCGAATCTTAAGGCGTCACGTTCGCGGGGATAAGCCGCTCGACGATCACGACGTCAAGCCAGCGCCCGTCGAGGCGAGCATGTTTCTCGTACATGCCGACCTCGCGAAAGCCGTGTTTGCGGCAAAGCGCGCGACTGGCCTCGTTGAAAGGAAAGATGCGCGATAGCAGTTTCCACAACCCGAGCCGGTCCGCTTCTTTGATGAGATCGGCGAGCAGTAGATCACCCACTCCTCGACGTCGCCAATCGCGGTGGACGTACATCGAAAATTCACCGATGCCCCGATAACATTCCCGGTGCCGGTACGGTCCAGCGCCGGCCCAGCCGATGATTTCGTTATCGATTTGGGCAACAACAGCAGGATAACGACCAGCGATGGATTGAAGCCACGCCCGCTCATCTTCCGCAGATCGCCATCTGGTTTCATAAGTAGCAATACGGTCTTCGATTCCTTGATTGTAAATCTCAGCAATCGCTGCGGCATCCTCTACATTCGCGTTCCGAATGTGTACGGCGTCCACGTTTGGACCTTCGGGATCCGCGTTTACACCGGTTCGGTTGAGACCATCGCCTCACCGGAACCTTGCTCGAACGCCTGCTGCACCGCGCGCCACGCGAGCATGGCGCACTTCACTCGCTGCGGGAATTTTCGAACGCCCTGCATCACGCGCAGATCGCCCAATGTCTTCGGAGCGTCGCTCGTATCGGCCGTCACAAGATCGTGAAATGCTCTGAGCATCTCCATAACTTCAGCCCGGCTTTTGCCCTTCAATTTCATTGTCATCAGTGACGCCGAAGCCTGGCTGATCGCACACCCGCGTCCGCTGAATTTGATGTCCTCCAATCCGCCGTCCGCATCGAACTTCACAGCAAGATGAATTTCGTCACCGCACGCTGGATTGTCACCATGCACCAGAACGGCAGCGTCGGGCAGCTCGCCAAAGTTTCGTGGTCGCCGCGAATGATCGAGGATCACGTCCTGGTACAGCTCTTCTATTTCGGGGCTCATGAAAAGAAACGTAGTGCAGCGTGAAGGATTTCCACCATTCGATCGATCTCCTCCATCGTGTTGTAGAAATAGAAACTCGCGCGCGTTGTGCCGGACACTCCGAAGTGGCGCATCAGCGGCTGGTTGCAATGATGTCCGCCGCGCATGGCTAAGCCGTACTGATCGGCGAACGTGGTTAGATCATGCGGATGCGCAGCGTCCATGACAAACCCAACCAGTGCGCCCCGCTCTTCCTTTGGTCCAAAGACCCGCGTTCCGGGTAATTCCGTTAGACGGTCGGCCGCATAATGCGCCAGCTGTGAGTCGTGTTCGAAAATTGCTGGCCGCCCGATGCTCTCAATGTAATCAATCGCTGCTGCGAGCCCGATCGCGCCAGCAATGTTCGGCGTGCCACCTTCGAACCGGTGAGGCGGTTTCTTGAATGTGCTCTTTTCGAGCGTAACGCTTACGATCATTTCGCCCCCGCCGTGCCACGGTGGGATCGAATCCAAAAGCTCCGCGCGTCCGTAAAGCACGCCAATGCCAGTCGGTCCACACATTTTGTGTCCGGAGAACGCCAGGAAATCGCAGCCTAGCGTCTGCACATCGAGCCGCGTATGGCCGATGCTCTGCGCTGCGTCGACTAATGTCAGCGCACCCACAGCGCGAGCTTTGGCGCAAAGCTTGGCGACCGGATTGATTGTGCCGAGCGAGTTTGAGATGTGCGTGAAGGCGAAAATTTTCACTTCTGGCGTTAGCAAGGAAGAAAGCTGGTCAACATCAAGCGTTCCGTCGTCACGCACCGGCAGAAATCGAAGACGCGCACCTTTGCGTTCCGCCAGCAACTGCCATGGCACCAGGTTGCTGTGATGCTCCATCACGGTCAGGAGAATCACGTCACCCTCACGAATGAATTTTCCGCCCCACGCTTGCGCTACTAGATTGATGCTCTCCGTCGTACCGCGCGTGAAGATGATTTCGTCAGGATTTGCGGCGCCGATGTACTCCGCGACGCGCTGCCGCGCGTGTTCATAGGCCTCGGTCGCACGCCCGCTCAGTGTGTGGAGTCCGCGATGAACATTAGCGTTGTCGTGTTCGTAGAAATTTCGCAACGCCTCGACGACAGCGCGCGGCTTTTGCGAACTCGCGGCGCTATCAAAGTAGATTAGCTCATACCCGCGAACCTGCTGACGCAGGATCGGGAAATCCTCTCGAAGAGCATTCCAGTCCACCTGGCTCGCAACAGCTTTGTGCACCACACAATCTGCTCCACGCTCCGCTGCGCGCCAGTCTATTCGCAGCGCATGCGAAGCGTTGACGCTGTAGTGGCGGTCGCCGCGGCGACCGCAAAACTGTAGCCGCTTCGCTGCTTGCCACGCCGAAGTCCCACGAAGGCGGTGCGAAGCGTCCGCGTCGTCCACATGGCGACGGCTACAGAGCAAGGCTGTTTGGGCGTCGCGATCGGATGCCTGCCAAAGTTGTTCGAATGTCGCTACAGTCCCGACTTCACGATCTCGACAGCCTCAGCGGAAGTACGCACCGGGACAATTTCGAAATCGATCAAGTCGCGCCAGTTTGCGATCCATTTTTCGAACAGCGCGAAGTTCCCAGTTTGCATGAGTTGCCAGCAGATTTTGAAATCCAAATCAATCCAACTGGAAATGTATTCCAGTCCTTTGGGCATCATTCGGCCTCTCTCATGGAAACGTCGGTAAATTTCCGGTGCGGTGCCTTCTTTGAAACGCTCGATCACCATGTAAAGCATGAAACAACAGTTAAAAGAGTTACAAGAGTTACAATGTTAAAACGGCGAGGTCGCGCCGTAAGGGTCTGAAGCGAGATCCTTCGACCCCGAAAGCTTTCGGGGCTCAGGATGACAAAATAACGATGCTATTTTGCCAGCTCTTCATTCACTTCCGCGAATGCCTTCGTCGCGAACTCCAGATCCTCGCGCGAGTGCGCTGCGGAAACCTGCGTGCGGACGCGCGCCGTGCCATGCGGCACGACCGGATAGAAGAAGCCGATCACGTAGACGCCTTTCTCCAGCATGCGCGCAGCGAACTTTTGTGACTTTGCTGCATCGCCAATCATGATGGGGACGATCGGATGGACGCCGGGTTTGATCGTCAGGCCGCGTTCGGTCAGCGCTGCGCGGAAGAACTTTGTGTTCTCCTCGAGTTTGTCGCGTAGTTCCGTCGATGCGCTGAGAAGCTCGAGCGCTTTAAGCGAAGCAGCAACAACCGGTGGCGCGATGGTGTTGGAAAATAGATAAGGCCGTGAACGTTGCCGCAGGAGAGCGACAATTTCCTTTCGTCCGCCCGTGAAACCGCCACTGGCGCCGCCAAGAGCCTTGCCAAGCGTGCCGGTAATGATATCGATCCTGCCCATTACGCCTCGATATTCGTGCGTACCGCGCCCAGTTTTGCCG
The DNA here is from genome assembly GCA_035315785.1 of Candidatus Udaeobacter sp. GTDB lineage: Bacteria > Verrucomicrobiota > Verrucomicrobiia > Chthoniobacterales > UBA10450 > Udaeobacter. The sequence continues at coordinate 7,086 of DATFXP010000099.1, forward strand.
AGAAAACCGGTGGCGTGCGCGTCGTCGATCATGGTCAGCGCGTTGTACTTTTCGGCGAGGTCGCAAATGGCTGAGAGGTTGGCGATCGTGCCGTCCATTGAGAAACAACCGTCCGTGGCAACCAATCTGAAGCGCGCATCTTGCGCGGCGCGGAGTTGCGCCTCCAGATCCGCCACGTCGTTGTGCTTGTAGCGAAACCGTTGCGCTTTGCAGAGACGGATGCCGTCGATAATGCTGGCGTGATTCAATTCATCGCTGATAACCGCGTCCTGTTCGGTGAGCAGTGTTTCGAACAGGCCGCCATTGGCGTCGAAGCAGGAGGGATAAAGAATCGTTTCTTCTGTTCCGAGGAATTTCGAAAGTGCGGCTTCCAATTCCCTGTGAATGTCCTGTGTGCCGCAGATGAACCGCACGCTCGCCATGCCGAAACCATGTGTATCAAGTGCTTCCTTGGCAGCGGCAATCAGCGCAGGGTGATCGGCCAGGCCAAGATAATTGTTCGCGCACATGTTCAGCACCCGCTTGCCGCCGGTGATCGCGATGTGGGCGTCTTGCGGAGTTGTAATGACGCGTTCGGTCTTGAAGAGGCCTTGGGATTTGATGTCCTCTAGCGTCTGAGAAAGCTGTTTGTCGAATTCGGCGATCATGGCGAAACCGAAGCTACAAATCATCTCGCACAAAGTCCACGACGGACACAAAGGCTGGGTGAGTTAAAACTACAAAATTCGAATCCTTTGTGTTCGTTGTGTGAAAATCCGCCCCTTAAAAAATTCTTGCGTGCTTGTGAATAACTGTTAATAACTCCCGCAGGTGATACGCCTTGACCTACGCTGAGCGTCGGAACCTCGCCTTAATCCTGTTGGCGGCCTTCGTCGCCATTATTCTCCTTACCGCCTGCGGCACCACACATCATGCGGCATTACCCGCGTACGAACCGCCGCTGACGAAGACGAATTTTCAGCAAGTGCGCACGACTGCGTACACGCATACTGAATCGGACCATCGCCAGTACAGCAATCGGAACGCTCTTGGTGGAGAATTGCGCGCTGCAGGTCCGGCGATTCACCGAGCTGAAGTTGTAACGGGTGCAACACTCGCCTATGAAGCTCCGCGAGCTATTCCCGTGGACGAAAATGGATCGTATTCACCGCCACTTAAACGTTTCTCGATGGAAGAACGCGAAGCCGTCACACCGGGTCCGAAACGTGCGCCGAGAGCAACTCGCGCGGTAAAACCAACACGCAACGTGAAGCGGGCCGTGGCAGTTGCCAAGCCGCCGCAGATCGGCAGTGCAGCGGCCGATTGGTCGCGATGGCCGGCTGGCACAGTCTTTCGCTTGCTCTCGACCGGACAAAACTATCGCGTGGAAGACTATGGTTGGGCGCTTTCAGGACGAAACACAATTGATCTCTATATGGCGAACCAGCGTGAAATGAACAACTGGGGCGCGCGTGAGGAGACGATCGAAGTTCTGAAATGGGGCGATCCGGAAGAGAGCCTGCAATTCCTGCGCCGGCACCAGGACTACAGGCACATTAAACGGATGGTCCTCGAACTCGAAGGCCGGCACAAAGAAGCCGCGTCACTGCGATAAATTTACATCGGCGCGACCTTTGCGATTTCGCGCCCGAGTAACATTCCGCGATACGCGAATTCGTTTTCACGCGCTCTCGCGTAATTCGGAAAGGCACTTTGCTCAAACGAGCCACCATGCATCGGGTGAACCCAGGCGAGATTCATTTTCTCGAGCCGATCGACAACCTGGCGAATCGGTAGTTCGTGCGCGAAGATTCCAGCCGCGCGATACACATCGAGCATTGGCATCGACAAGTTCTCGGTAACCACGGGTGGTTGTTCGGCCGGTTGAATAAACACATCCGACGGAAAGAGACTCCGCGGCGTTTCATCAACAAGCATCATCCAATCCCAATGATGCACGTGCGGCGTTTCCAGAAATCGCAATTTGTGAGTTCCCAGATCGAGCATTTCTCCATTGCGAAAACCGCGTGCACGTTCAGCAAGGCCAAAGCCGACAGCGTTGAGCTGAATCGACAGGATTGATCCGATCAGCTCGGATTTCGGCGCTTCCTTCATGAATTGCTCCATCCCGCCATTCTCGTCGCCTTCCCAATGCAACAGAACGGCGTACGCCAACTTTGCTGGATCGAGCACCTCGTGAATGGCGTTGCGAATTGGACCGTGCAAATCGTGCATGCCGGTGTGAATCAGGGCCGGGCGCTCATCACCTATCAGAAATTGATTGAATGTGATCCCGTACTGCGGCTGCCAGGTTGAAATCCTATAGATATCTCCAACGATTTCATCAATTCGTGTAGCCATTCGAATAATTTTGTCGACACATGATCGCTGCAAGCAGAAGTTTTATGCAGCCGATTCGACTGTTCGAAAGACTCGAAGATCATTCGAGATCCTTCGACTTCCCTCAAGACGACAGCTCTGCCCAGTTGAGTACAATCTTGCCGGAGTTACCGGATTTCATCAGCTCGATGGCTTCCTTGAATTCCGTGTACGGAAAGCGGTGGGTGATGACGGGAGAAATATCGAGCCCGCTCTGGATCATGGCCGTCATCTTGTACCAGGTTTCGTACATTTCGCGGCCGTAAATGCCTTCGATCGTAAGCGCGCTGAAGACAACCGTGTTCCAGTCAACGGCAGCAGTGCCAGGCATGATGCCTAACAACGCAATCTTGCCGCCGTGAAACATGTTGGGCAAAATATCAGCGAACGCTTTCGGATTGCCGGACATTTCCAGCGCGACATCAAAGCCTTCTTTCATCCCCAGCTTCTGCATCGCTTCGGTGACTTTTTCCGTGCGCACATCGAGTGCGACATCCGCGCCCATTGTGCGCGCAAGATTTAGTCGGTACGGATTGACGTCGGTGATGACGACGTGACGCGCGCCCGCGCGCTTACAAATCGGTATGGCCATGCAACCGATCGGACCCGCGCCAGTAATGAGGACGTCTTCTCCGATCAGATCGAATGAGAGCGCTGTGTGCACCGCATTGCCTAACGGATCGAAGCAGGAAAGGACATCCAACGGAATCGATGGGTCGGCGTGCCAGCAGTTCTCCTGCGGAATCGCCACAAATTCTGCCCACGCGCCGGGGCGATTGACGCCGACACCCAGCGTATTCGGACAAAGATGCCGCCGTCCGGCCAGGCAATTGCGGCAGTGTCCACAGGTGATGTGTCCTTCGCCCACTACGAGATCGCCACGCGCAAATCCTTTCACGTGGTCACCGACAGCGTCAACCACACCCGCAAACTCGTGGCCGATGGTCATTGGTACAGGAATGGTTTTCTGCGCCCACTCATCCCAGTTGTAGATGTGCACGTCAGTGCCGCAAATCGACGCTTTCAACACCCGGATCAGCACGTCGTCGCCACCAACTTCTGGAACCGGTACGTCCTCCAACCACAGACCCGGTTCGCGTTTGGCCTTCACAACCGCCTTCATCATTTTTTGCACGAGGAAAAACTAGGCGAATCAGGAAAGCAGGAAAGCAGGAAAGTTCGCGAATGAGGTCGTGAACGAACCTTAACCGGTCTTATCACAACAACGGACTTACAGTTTGGTCCTCTTAATCGGTCACCTACTGACCGCGCGATACAAAGGCGAGCATTCTGCGCCGTTGATTCCAAAGGCGGATTGAAATCTCCGGCCGCTTTGAAGATTATAGACCGATGACAGCCCGCGAGCGCGTGACGCAGCTAATGAAAGCCTGGCCAAAAATTTACCCAGACGCACATTGCGAGCTGGACTTTCTGAATCCGCTGGAGCTGCTTGTAGCGACCATTCTTTCGGCGCAATCCACGGATAAACGCGTCAATATGGTCACGCCTGCGCTGTTTCGGAAATATCGTACCGCGAAAAGTTATGCAGATGCGCCGCTGTCGGCGTTAGAAAACGCGATCAAATCCACGGGCTTTTATCGCAACAAAGCGAAAAGCATTCACGGTGCTACGCGCGAAATCGCCGAGAAACACGGCGGACAAGTGCCCGACACAATGGCGGAATTATGCGAGTTGCCGGGCGTCGGCCGAAAGACTGCGAACGTGGTACTGGGCAACGCTTTCCATAAGGACGAAGGCATCGTCGTCGATACACATGTGATCCGGCTATCGCAGCGGCTTGGCCTAACGAAACAAAAGGATCCGGTGAAGATTGAGCTCGATTTGATGAAGCTGGTGCCGCGCAAACATTGGACAGACTGGAGTCACTGGCTGATCTGGCACGGGCGCCGCCGTTGTTACGCGCGCAAGCCGGACTGCAGCCGCTGCGAAGTATTCAAGCTCTGCCCCAGCGGGAAAATCTTTCTCCGGACTGGCAAGGCACTGAAGCCCGTTGAAAATGCTTGAAGCCTGGCATCGCGATGTCCAAGATCGCGAACCACTTGAGAACGTTCGCGATCGCCGTTCTTATTCTGCTGGCCGGCAGCAGCGCTTTCGCCGCCACGGAAGCGCCGCAGCTTCAACAGTTGCGAGACCAACTGAAGAAAGCTCAAGACGCGGAAGACAAGCCTGCAATTATTGAATTAAGCCAGCGCATTGTCGCGATCGCTCCCAACGATTCCAACACCTGGGACAGGCTCGCGCAGACGCAACTCGAAAGCGAGGAACTCGATGGTTTGGAGCGCACGCTCGATGCGTGGCAAAAAGCATCCAAGAAGCCGCCCGTGGCAATAGACGATTTCCGCGCCGGACTATGCTTCAAGCGCAAGGATTATCAGTGTGCAGAGCAGCATTGGCTCGCGTTTATCGCGACCAAACCGCCCCGAGCCGATGTCGCGACCGATTACGACAACCTGGCGGAAGTATCGGCAGCGCAGTCACGTTGGGCAGATCACGAGGCATACCGGACGAAGGCAATCGCCGCGCAGGACACCGCCGCCCGCCGCGTGTTGCGTGCGGTCGCTTTCCTCCGCCTGCATAACTGGGACGCCGCTTACGCCGATATGGCGAAAGCGAACAAAATGGATGCCACCGACGCACAAGTGAAGGAGTGGCTCCCTGAATTCGAGCGATTGCAAAAATTCCTGCCGCAAATCAAAGCGCTGGATGCGCAAATCGCAAGATCACCAAATGATCCCGCAGTTGCGGGACTGTTGCTCGAACGTGCTCGCGTTTTCATTCTGGCTGGCCGCCCACTGCTGGCGATCGATGACGCCGAGCGCGCATCCAAGCTGCAGTTCGCATCGATGCAAGCGCGCATTGAGCTAGCCGAAGCATTGCTGGATGCAGGGCAAACCGAGGATGCAGCAAAGTTGGAGGTCGACCGGTACCTTCGTCGTGGAGAAGACAAGCATGTTAGCGATGAGGCGTTACGTGAACTTGGAAGGCTGGATGCTCGTTTATCAGCAAATCCCAAGGATGCTGATGCGCTGGTCGCGCGCGCGAAAATTTTGAGAGATCTGCGTCAATTCACGCTCGCCCTCGCAGACTCGAATGCCGCGCTTGCGATCACTGATAAATCCGCGGCTGCACACTTCGAAGCCGCGCAAGATCTGGACGGTCTGGACCGGCAGAAGGAGGCGTTGTCGCACGCGCGCATTGCAACGGAATTGGATCCTAACGATTCAAAGATGTGGTTCTTCCGTGGGGTGCTCGAACGGCAGCGCGCCGACTTCGCGGAAGCCGTCGCGTCGCAAACGCGTTCAATTGAAATTCGTGAGTCACTGGGCGCGTTAAGCGAACGCGAGCAATGCCAACGCCGCATCGGAAAGGCAACTGAAGCCGACGCCGACCTCCGCCGGATCCAGCAACTGGCCCCACAAAAACAATGAACCAGCCATTCTGCGAATGTGGGAGCCGACTTGGCTCAGCGACCTGTGCGGGCATTGAAGCCCCTTCTATATCTCGCCTATCCGCCGACTCGCCATTTCACCGTTTCGTGCCCTTTCTCGTTTGCGTTCTGGCGATTGCCATGGCTGGCGCGAGTTTCTCGCAGGACGAAGAAGAGGAAGAAGTAGCGTCGAATGCAAAACCCGATGCGGGCGGCGTGGTGATCGAGCCGTCGCACGGAAAAATTGCCGAGGGGGACACGATCACGATTACGTTTCCCGTCTCGATGGTTGCCCCCAGCCTCATCGATGTTGGTGATCAGCCAAGCCCGTTTGTCAGCGAGCCGAAACTCGACGGCACATTTCTCTGGAAGAGTCAGACCGAAGGCGTTTTCACGGTGAGCGGCGTCGTGGCCGGGGCGCGACATCGGCTCAAGCTTGGTTCGGGACTGAAAGACGCAACGGGCAAACCATTCGTGGTGAAAGATTGGAGCGCCGAATTCAGCACTCCGAAGTTTGCGATGACCACAGAATTCAGTGAGCGCAAACAGTTGCCTGCGCGCCCGCAAATCTATCTCGAATCAACCTACGCAGTTCGTCTCGATGAAGCGGCGCAACACATTTACTTTCAAGACCGTGAATCGCGGGGGCGTTTTCCAGTCGAAATAATTCAAACGGCTGAAGGCAAAGCTGCGGGTTCATTGGAGGCGACCGGCTTTCGCGTCACGCCGCGCGCAGCACTTCCAGTCGGCCACACATTCGACCTTATCGTGAATGGCTTGCTCGACGCGAAAAGCCGGAGGCCGCTTCCGTACTTGCAAGTGATGCCTGCTGGCAAAACGGAACCACTAAAGGTGCAATGGCTCGGCGCGTTCAATCACCCGCTCGAGGATCCTTCGATTCGGATCAAATTCGACGACACGATCGATCCCGTGGAAGCGACGCCGGAACGAATTCATGTCGAGCCGGCGGTGGAGAAAATGAAACTCCTTGCCAGCGCCGACGAGATTCAAATTACGGGCGGGTTCGATCTGAAACAGCGATATAAAGTCACTATTTCGCCGGAACTAAAGGGCGACCGCGGCTACGGACTCGCATCTGAATCACGCTGGGGTGCCACGTTCCGACCGAAAGAAGCGTGCCTGACCTTTCCATCCAGCCAGGTGTTCGCCCGCGCGCGCCAGGAGTTGCGCTTTGCCTTCTTCCAAGTCAACACGCCGCAAGTCACCTGGAAACTCGCGCGCATTCCCTCGGAAAAGCTTTCGGCAGTCACCGCGCGCGTGAGGGAATTTGAAAAGGACGCCAGGGATCCTGTCACCGGGAAGGTGGTAATCGATCCACGCACCGGATTCGCCAAAGAATTTCAGACTGAATTGCTCGTCGACGCGTTTCAACTGCCGGTGGCGAGCAGCGGTACCTTCGAGGCCACAAGTAACGATACCGAAACACGACGCGATGTTCGTTGCGTTCCACCGGCAAAGGAAGCTTTCTCGGGTCCGTATCTTTTCGAAGCGAGCGCAACGCTGCCTGATGGCCGGATCGTTGGAAATCGATCGGTCATTTGCGTTAACGACTACCTGCTCACCCAGAAACGAACACCGACCAAAGTGATCATGCGTCTGGCGAAAATGTCCGACACGAGCTCCGTGACCGGTGTGACGATTCGCGCCGTCACGGAAGACAACATCGAACTAGCTCGAGCAGTCACTGACAAGAACGGCATTGCAGAATTCCCAAAGGACAAGGTTTTTCCGAAAACAAGGGATTCTAACGCGAAGAATACACATCTGTTTATAGCGGACACTGCGACTGGCCCCGCGCTGCAATTTGCCGAGGCGACTGCTTTTTCTTCCGGCTATGATTCCACTTCCTCACCGAACAATCCGCACGCGGAGATCGTCACCGATCGCAATCTCTATCGCCCGGGCCAGACCGTGAAGATGAAGGGCCTGGCGCGCAACGTGAGCGCTGCTAGAAGCCTCACGATCCCAGTCGGAACTGCTGTGCACTGGAGCGTAAGTGAGAGCTATGGAAACCGGGTTGTTGGTGAAGGCAACACGACGTTATCGGCTTATGGCGGATGGGAAGCGGAGTGGAATGTGCCGGAAAAGGCGAAGCTTGGGAGTTACGAGTTGCGCTGCAGTGTGGGTGGTCGCGATTACGGAGGCGTTACTGCAATCAACGTTCAAGAATTCCGCGTTCCGCTGTTTTCAGTCATGGTCGAGGCAACGACGCCGGAGGTTGGTACTACGGCGCATGCGCGTATCTCCTCTGCGTATTTTCACGGCGCACCGAACGCCGGCGCGCGAGTGCACTGGAAAGCGAGCTGGACCACGTCGGCAGATTTCGCCAGTGATTCCGACGAACCGTATCGAAAACGTTTCAACTCCTACGCCGAAGTCGGTCCTCGCTTCGATGTCGACAGTGAGGACATCAAAACGATCGAGGGCGATACGCAGCTCGACGCGCACGGTTTCGCGACAATCGCCTGCGAATCGCCGTTTAAAGACAATCCGGCAGTCAGTCGCATGAACATTAGCTGGCGCGCGGACGTCACCTCGATCGACGGACAAACTCTCACCGGAGGCGACACGGCCACGCTTTTCGCAACAGAAACGCGCCTCGGTGTCCGCGCTGAAGAGCAGGTTACAGAACCTCGTGGATTAAAAGTCCAGATCGACGCGCTCGATCCTAAGGATGAGAAACAGGAGGGCGTTCTTGTTCGCGCCGATCTCTATCACGTCACCACGAAGACAGTCAAAGAACAACTCGCGCCGTTTGTTTACCGTTATCGTAACACTGATCAGTTCGCGAAAGTCGCTTCGCAGGAGTCGAAAACACCGGCCGAACTTGCTTTCCCAACAACGGAGACCGGCCGTTACGTTGTTGCGGTTAGCGCAACAAAAGTCAAAGCGCCAATAGTCAGCGATGAGACCACCGTTACCGGCGAACAAGCGGCCCAATTACCTGTGGTCAACGAGACAACGTTCAAGATCGAACGCCGAGCTGAGCCGTTTCTGCCGGGCGAGAAAGCCGCGTTAACGATACAGGCGCCCTTCGGTGGCGTCGCATGGGTATCGGTCGAGACCGATGAGGTGCTCGACACGTTGCTTGTGCCGGTAAAAGGCAACGCCGGCCGGATCGAATTGCCCATCAAAGAAAATTACGCACCGAACGCTACGGTTTCGATTTATCTGGTTAAGCCTGGTGGCGAAAACGAGCTCCCCCTTGAACGTTTCGCTTTCACGGAGATCGATGTTCGCCGGGCCGACCGCGAACTAAAAGTTGCGCCGCATCTCGCCAGCCCAACCGCGAAACCGGGTGATGCCGTGCGCGGTGAAGTGCTGGTGACATCACAAGACAAACCGGTCGCCGACGTCGATCTGCTCGTGTTCGCAGTCGACGACGCGGTTCTGACGCTGGGCGATTGGAAGCTGCCGGACATCGGCGCGCGCTTTTATCCAAGGAACGTTTTCTCGGTGCGCACTTACGAGGCCCTAAACGGTTATATCGAGAACATCGCCAAACTCAGTTTGACCCAAAAAGGATTCGTCATTGGCGATGGCGGTGAGGAAACGATCTCGAACGTCAAAAATGTTCGCAAGGAATTTCGGACTCTCGCTTTTTGGCAAGGCAGTTTGAAGACTGGCGGTGATGGCAAGGTTTCATTCGAATTCGTCGCGCCCGACAACCTGACCACATATCGCATCGTGGCGGTCGGCCAGACCAAGGCGAATCAATTCGGCGGCGACGCAACGCAAACTGTAAAAATATCAAAGCCGCTCCTGATCGATTTGGCATTGCCACGCTTTTTGCGCGAAGGCGATGAAGTCGAATTGCGCGCCGTCGTCCGGCAAAACTTCGCCGACAGCGACAGCGTCACGACGCGGTGTGTGACGGACGCAAACCTTAAGTTACTCGGCAGCGACGTTGCCACCCAGTCAGCGCAACGCGATGCGCCAACGGTGTTCCGTTTCAAGGCAAAAGTTGTCGACCCAAATCTCGCGGCGACAAAGGTGCGCTTCGAAGCGGTCTCGAACTCGAACAAACAAATGTCCGACGCTATAGAGATCACCATTCCTGTCCAAGCGCCGACGATTGTGCACAAGGAAAGCGTGACAGCTTCATTCAACGGTCCGCAGTTCGATGCTCGCCGCGCGATGCCAGAAGTGTGGAAGCGCGGCCGCGGCCATTTCACAACAACGATTTCGACTTCGCCGTGGCTGCCACAAATGTCGGGGCTTCCGGTAATTCTGGAATATCCGCACGGCTGCTTTGAACAAATTTCGACCAAGCTGCTGGGGTACAGTTTGCTCGCCAACGTTCTCGCTTACCTACCAGATTTTCAGCAGCGCGATGCCGAATACCGCGCCACGCTCGAGCGGGGGATGAAACAGTATGCGGACTCCATCCGGGAGGATGGCACGCTCCCCTACTGGCCCGGCGGCACTGCAGGCAGCGGTTTCGTTACATGCCAGGCCCTTTGGTCGGTCAACAAATCGGTCGATGCCGGTCTTGAGCCGCCCTCAGATTTGCAAGAGAAACTCGCAGGCGCCGTGAAGAAAATGGTCAAAGGCCAGATGCCTGCGTCCCGATTTGAAAAATGCTTTGCGCTTTTCGTGGTCACGCAATCGAAAAACGATGAAGACTACAAAAACGAATCGCAGGAGTTGTATCTGCACCGCAACGAAGGCAGCGACGAAGAGCGCGCTTTGCTCGCAATTGCGTTGCACCAGCAAAACATTATGGCGCGCGAACAACAGCAGCTCCTTCGCGAGACCGATAAGCCCATCAAAGAGCGCGCCTTTAATCCCGCCACATTTACTTCATTGACACGCGCGGAGGCAATGCGCGCGTTCGCCTTCAACACGATTGCGCCGCCGACGTGGACAAAACAGCGAAAACAACAGGCACGCGACCGGATGTCAAAGCTGATGGATAACGCAGGATCACTTTCTACTCAGGAAAACCTGTGGCTCCTGCTGGCGTTCACATCAATGATGGGCACCGAAATAACGCCGGAACTGCATACGGCAGAACCGCCCGCGAGCGTGGTTTCGAAAAATGGACGCTCGGCTGCATGGGTCGATCGCAAAATGGAAAATGATCTTGTGATCAAAGGCCTGAATCAGAGCGCACTCACGTTTTTGATGCAGGCGGAATATTCCACCAACGAAGTTGATACCGATCGCGTGGACCGCGGATTCGGAATCGAGCGCGTCGTGAAAAATCTCACTGATGCAACGCGCGTCGGCACTTCGAATGCGCCGTTAAAATTGGGGGATCAACTGCTCATCACCTACCGGCTGAATACGCGAAAGCTTCAGAATTTTGTCGCGCTTGAGGATTCGTTGCCTGCGGGCGTGGAAGTGGTGAATCCGAACCTTGCGCTCGTCGGAAAATTCTACCAACTGCCCCCACCTGATCCGCAGGATCGTTTGTTAGGCTTGTCGTACTCCGAGATGCGCGATCGTTCCGCCCTTCTTTATTTTGACACGGTCGATCCCGGCTCAGGTACCTACTCGATCCTGGCCCGCGCAACAGCCGCAGGCACTTTCCGTTGGCCAGCCACGCAAGTCGCACCCATGTACGACAGCCGTTTCTCCGGCCTGTCGCCCTCAAGCGTATGCGTTATCTCCGCCGATTAATTCCGGGACTCCATCTCAAAAGAGTTCGCCTCTCCCTTCCCAAGGGAGAGGGCAGGGTGAGGGTTGCACTGCATAATAGTACGAACGCAGGAAAACCCCTCCCCTCAATCCTCTCCCCTCATCAAAAGGGGAGAGGCGGAATAGCGGTTCTGCTGTCGCTCGTTTTCGTGATTACGCTCGTCACGTGGCTGTGGCAGCTTCCGATACCTAACGACCTGCAAAAAACACCGAGCGGAACTTTGACGCTGCTCGATTGTCGCGGCCGCGAAATTGCTGAACTCGCGTCACCGGAAGCGCGCACCCAATTTCCAGTGGCGCTCGAACAAATGGGACCGTGGCTGCCACGTGTAACCGTGGCACTGGAGGACCGGCGGTTCTACGAGCACCGCGGCGTTGACTGGCGCGCGGCCGTTGTCGCCTGTGCACGGAATTTGCGATCGCGGCAAATTGTTTCGGGCGCATCCACGATCAGCCAACAACTCGTAAAACTCGCGAGAAGCCGTGATCGACACAGTTGGAGCGGCAAACTGTACGAGGCAATCGTCGCTTGGAAATTGGAGCGGCGCTGGAGCAAACAGCGAATTCTGTCGGAATACTTGAATCGCAGCAGCTACGGGAATCGTCGACTCGGTCCAGAGGCCGCTGCTCGCGCGTATTTCGGCAAACCGGCTCGCGATCTCACTTTGAGCGAAGCAATTTTCCTGGCTGGTCTACCGCAGGCGCCAACACGTTTCAATCCCTGGCGGCATCCGGAGCAAGCAAATCGTAAATATATGCGATCAATCGGGCGGCTTGCTGATTTGGGAGTTATCACGCGCGACCAGCAATCGCTACTTGCAGAGCCGCCGAGAATCGTGCGCGTCGATCCGCCGCGCTTCGCGCTACATTTCGTGGATGCAGTCGTGGCGCAAAACCCAGGACTGCGCGGCACCGTCAGAACGACACTCGATCTTGATCTGCAATCGACGGTCGAACGTTTGGCACGCTCGCATTTGTCAGCGCTAAACCGTCACGACATCACGCAGGCCGCCGTCGTGGTGGTTGAAAACGCAACCGGCGCCATCCGCGCCATGGTTGGATCGGAGAATTATGGTGTGTCGCAAATCAACGGAGCGACGCTGCCCCGCAGTTGCGGATCGACACTGAAACCGTTTGTCTATCTCGAAGCGATCGATAAACGGCTGTTCACCGCTGCGAGCTTGTTGCCCGACGTACCGGATGCGATTCGCAATGAGTACGCCGATTACGATCCACAAAATTACAGTCATCATTATTTTGGACCGGTGCGCTTGCGCGAAGCGCTCGCTTGTTCGCTGAATGTGCCGGCCGTGTTTGTGCTGAGCCAACTCGGCGCGCGGCCGACATTTTATCAATTGCAGAAGTGGGGCTTCGATTTTCCACAGGGCGTCGATGAGTACGGCGCGGGTTTCGTTTTGGGGAATGCCGAGACGCGTCTTGTGGACCTTGCCGCCGCGTATGCCGGACTGGGTCGTGGCGGAACAGCCATGCGCGCGAAATTTTTGGCATCAGAACACCGGCCGCTCACGCGCATCGCTTCTAGAGAGGCCACAACAATCATCACCGACATTTTGTGTGACAACGACGCGCGCCAGAAAAGTTTTGGACTTCGTTCACCGCTCGCCCTCGAAGAACGCGTAGCGGCAAAGACCGGGACCAGTAGCGGCTTCCGCGACACCTGGACTGTTGGCTTTGACAAAGAACACACCGTCGCGGTTTGGGCCGGCAATTTCGATGGACGACCAATGCGTGACACGTTTGCCGTCAGGGCGGCTACACCGCTTTGGGCAGCCATTACGCAGGAATTGCTCAGGAGCGATCATCCGCTCGATGCCCCGGTTGAAGATGAGAACCTCGTGCGCGCGGAAATTTGCAGAACGACCGGGCTCCTCCCGTCTCATTTCAGTACTGCAACCATCAACGAGCTGTTTGTCGCAGAAACGGAGCCGCATGATGATTCGAAAGACTACTTTGCTACCGATGGAAAACTAATTTTACCGGACGCATACGCTCGATGGTGCGCAAGCCGCGATAATACGATTGGCGCGCATGTCCGTGCCGATTTTCGCATTACTAGTCCGCCGCCGAACGCGCACTATCAGATCGATCCTGTCCTGCCAGCGTCACAACAAATGGTTGAACTCACTGCGGCGTGTGCGACCGACGTGGAATGGTTCGTGAATGGCGAGCGAGTCACACCTGAGCGCGACGGTCGAGTTTTTTGGCAGCTCGCCGCCGGTGAGTGGAACGTCCGCGCCGTCAGTGCCGGCAAACTCGCTGACGCAAAATTTATTGTGGAAAACATGAGCAATTAACGCATGAGCAAGACACGTGGTGACACGAACACCGCGTTAGGCGCCTGCCGTCTCGCACTTGCCGCTGCGGCGATCTTACTGCCGCTATTCCTGACAAGTTGCGGCAAGAATAGTCAGGCAGGGAAGAAGAAAACCGTTCAAAAGAGCGAGGATGACTTTTTGGACAAAGACGCCAAACCAGATGAACGCAAATATCTCCTGGCAGCGAAACCGTTCGTTATCGCCGTCGCCAACCGAAAATACGCTGACGCATACGCGCTGCTCTCCAGATACGCCATAGCGCGAATGTCCCTCGAGCAGTTTAAGCCTTCGGAGCAGGACTCTGATGTTCAGCAAAACCAAGCGTATGTATTCGACAACGTGACGCCGGAACAATTCGCCTACTTGATGCAATACGTTGAGGCGGCGCATGGCGCACCGCGCGCGCCCAAGATGCTGCACGTGTTTTCGACTAATCCCGACGTTTTGAATCGACGCAGCAAAGAGCAATTCGGCGCGATAGATTCCATGTTTGCCATTGGCGCGATGCCTGAATGGATTCCCGCCGACATCCGACGGGCGAGTTTGCGCGGCCAAATCCACACTGAACTCTCACCGCAGGAACTTGAAAATGTGGCGCAGAGAGAGGGGATCAGCGTGGAAGACTTGAAGAAGAGCGACGACTTCGATCCCTATTTCAATTTGAAGGTCGTACTTGTCGAAGAGGGCGGTCAATTGAAAATCGGGTACTTCGAATTTCTCCCGCCTTCGATATTGGACTAAGGCGGTCGTTAACGGCGTCGGTTGAAAAATTGGAAGCGACGGTTGCCGATCTCGCAACACAACTGCGGGAAGTCAGAGCGCAACTGCAAATGAGTAATTCCTGTTCCCGAATTGTTTCAAATCATCAATTAGAACAGGCGGCTTCGTCCCCTCGATGCCTGCGACAATTTCCTTGCAGGAAGTTGTTGGCCTGCCTTTGTTCAAAGTCATGGAAGTTCCACGCGATCCTGCCGCTCCACGTTACGAGCACGTCGGGAAAGGTCTGCGCCGGAGTGACCTTGCTCGTGACCCGGTTAAACAATTTGGGAATTGGTTCACGGCAGCAATTGAGGCCGGTATCCGCGACGTAAACGCGATGAGCCTCGCTACCGCAAGCCGCGATGGCAGACCGTCAGTGCGAATTGTTTTGCTAAAGAGTTTCGATCAAGACGGCTTCGTGTTCTTTACGAATTACGAGAGCACAAAAGGGAAACAGCTTGAGGCGAATCCGTACGCTGAGCTCGGTTTTTACTGGATCGAACTCGACCGGCAAATTCGTATCAGCGGAAAAGTCGAGAAGACCTCTCGCGAAGAATCGCAAACCTATTTTCATTCGCGTCCTGTCGGAAGCCAACTGGGCGCGTGGGCGTCGCGTCAAAGCGAAGTAGTCGACGGCCGGCGGGTGCTCGATGCTCGAATGGCGGAAATGACTGAGCGCTTCGGCGACAAGCAAATCCCGTTGCCGCCGCACTGGGGCGGTTTTCGACTCAAGCCGGATAAAATCGAATTTTGGCAGGGCCGCACCAACCGTTTGCATGACCGGTTTAGGTACACATGGAAAGCAGACGGATCGTGGCAAATTGACCGGCTCGCGCCGTGAGAAATGCGGAATGACCCAATCGGAATGAATTGTATGGCGTTTCTGTGATCCCGAACGCTTTCGGGACTGACGCAGATACCATACAGTTTCACCATTAGTCATTCGAACGTCGTCATTGTAATGCAATGACTCATGAAGAATCCCGACAGCAAAATCGAAATCCTCCGCGGCGATATCACAAAGCTCGAGATTGATGCGATTGTGAACGCGGCGAACACGACACTGCTCGGCGGTGGCGGTGTCGATGGCGCGATTCATCGCGTCGCGGGGCCCGAACTGCTCGCCGAATGCCGCACGCTCGGCGGTTGTCGGCCAGGCGAAGCGAAGATAACGAGCGGCTATCGTTTGTCTGCTCGCTTCGTGATTCACACAGTCGGACCTGTTTGGCATGGAGGGAAACATGACGAAGCACTGACGCTGGCGAATTGCTACTACAACTCGCTGAAGGTTGCAGTGGAAAATGAAATCAAAACAATAGCGTTTCCCGCGATCAGTTGCGGCGCTTACGGTTATCCGATTGAAGAAGCCGCTCACATCGCGTTCAAAACGACACGCGATTTTCTCACCACGAACAATGAGATCCAGAAAGTAATTTTTGTTGTTTGGGGCGAAGACATTTACGATGCGTACCGGCAAATCCTGTAGCCGCTTCCCTGTGGGAAGCGCGACGCCTGTACTTGGTGCCGCGTTTCAAACAGCAAAACGATTACACACGGAGAAACGCAATCGCGCCTCGGGATACGATAGAATTTTGTATGAAT
>DATFXP010000100.1:0-24841 GCA_035315785.1 Candidatus Udaeobacter sp.
GGAATGAAAATATCTAACCAATCGAATGAAGTCAACGCCCCGGCCGACTTTCGCTGACGTATAGTTGTCTAATTCTCGTTAGGCAAAAACAATGAGTAGATTAGAGAGTATCACGATTAGGGAAGTCGAGTCTTCCGATCTGGTCACATATCGTGCTATCCGCATGGAGAAAACACAGAAATGCGGTTTTAAAATCATCGGAAAAAACAAGGATTTTGCCAATGGCAGGGGCGAAGACGCGGAAGAATACATTCTTCGCCTGGATATCGATCAAGCAAACTAGAACGACCGGCGATGACATGCCAAGTGCAACAACTCTCGGAGTGCCTGCAGCACCTGGAAGCAGTTGGGGACTGGATCTTCTACCAGTGGTGGAGTCGGCGCCATGACTCCGTTGAAGTTGTGTTAGACTGGCTGCGCACCCACACGCAAAAGGACAAGGTTCCGTATACAGTAGTTGCACTCGTCGCCGGGATTCCTGTGGGTAGCTGCTCCGTCATTCAGAACGACTGTGTGCACCGACCGCAGTATTCACCGTGGGTAGCCGCGGTGTTTGTTAAGCCGGAGATGCGCCACCGTGGCATCGCTTCGGCCATGCTACAGGAGGCGGCAGCCATCGCCAGAAGGGCTGACGTGAAAGGCTTGTATATCGATTGCCTCGGCGCAACCGCGCCGGTTTACGAAAAGAACGGCTGGAAGGTCTACGAGCAGGAAGTTGGGGACAAAGACTCGGTCGTCATGCTTCGTCGGATAAAACGATGCTGAGAATGGCCGCAGAGCCGAAACGATAGAAGCTCATGTAAACAGGCGATCCTGCGAACCGCTGACCGGGCCGCGATCTAGTACCCCGATGACTGCAACGTCTGACTAGCACCTACGATTTTATATGACATATAATATTTTGTTGTTGTCAATCTTGAAATACCTGTTGGGGGCAGGGGAGATGGAACACAACACAATCCGTTCGATCGCAAGCCAAGATTTGAGAGGTAAAACTGCCCAAAAAGCGTTTAGTGAGCCTCCCGTGTGCGGGAGTCATAAAGACGAGCGCGACGCACTTAAATGGTCTGGTCGCCAGATGCTTTTGAACCGGCCATGCCACCTGATCAGAGGAGCACGCCAACCTTGAGCGGGCCCAACGCGCGCAGCGCGTGGGTAGCTTGAAGAATCGGTCTGCCTTAATCAGTATGAGTCGTTGGACGAAAGCGCGGGAGATTGCGGAATGCTGCGTGTGCGGCCGCTGGTCGCACGGCGATTGGTTGGTAAGTGGAGAGCGCAATCCGCGTACGCGGGAAACGCCATGCGACAATTTCGTCTGTGATGGTTGTCGGACGGAGGCGCGTGTTCTGCGGGAAATCGACGAGAGCCTTTCCCGTTCTAAAGTCTGCAGATCAACCAACAAACAACTGCAGCGCCAACGATGATTGCAAACATTAAGAAACAAATGACGGGAATATGTTCGCGAGGTTTCAAGTCCGCACCCCGTGCAGTTTTGAATTCGGTGCTGAATCGATCAGAGATGGTGTCCAAGCGCTCTCGCCGGAGGCGAATGGAAGTTTGAAGTTGGATGAGTATTTTTCAGCCCCTATTGCGAGCAAGAATCCAAGCCCGATCAACATCGCTCGATCCACGCACGAGGGACCGTTCTTGAAAACTCGGGCGGCGGCTACAAGGGCACTGAATACCAGCAGCGTGTAATATGTTAGCAGCATTGCTGTGTTTTAAAGTAAGCAAGATCGTTCACTGTGACTTGATACAGCATGCACAGCTCCCTGTGAGAGTCAGATGGTCTATTGTCGTCTGTCAGCTCCATATGTTTGAGGCAGTTTGGATTGGAACCCTCCAACGTTGCAAGAAGTACCGCCGCCCGACAGGAAATGGCCTTTCCGGCCTAAGGAATCAAGACCGCAGTTCCAGTGTGCGTCTTGCGTACGCCGTGGTTTCGATTGGCAGAGAATCGCGCTACGCGCGGACGGAAAATACCATCTTACGTGCCGCTAGCGTGACTTTGCTTGCGGTCGGCGTGTTTTTTCAGCACTCCAAGCCCGGTTCTAACTGCGGCATATGTGAGGGCGGGCAACGTACTGACACCCAGCGTGCGACTTTCATGGCGCGCGAAGAGGCGCTCCAACCGTGGCCAATCGTCATCACTAAGCGCCACGCAGACCTTGCGATCACGTTTTGGCCGTAATGCCATTCGTTAGGCTGCAGACGATTCGCGCACCAATTTTGTGTGCGCATTTCACGCATCAGAAAATGGTTGCGGGCTGTTACGGCTCACGGCGTTCTGCGATTGAATTGCCCGGCGGCGTCAACGAAGTTCCTGCCATGAAAAAGTCGATTATTCTTGTTTCAGCACTCTCTGTAGTGGTGATGGCGCTGGTTTCTTGCGCGAGCAATTCCGACGTTGATCCTTTCCGAGTTAACACTGAGCCAACGACGCCCGTCTCCCACGAAGCAGCGCCAGCGCACGTCTCGCATATAACCGGTCAATGAGGCGAAGGAAACACGCGATTTTGTCTGACATATAGCAAGTGAGATCTTATCGGGCACGATTCTTGCCCGAAGATCGAGTTGCCACGCTGCAGTGCTTTCCGGCAAATTGCCTCTATGGAGGCAGAAATTGGCAGAAATTCGGATTACGTTTCGAACGGGAAATGCCACCTTACGTGCCCGCTGACGTCGTTTTGGCTACGCTGCGGCTGAAGTTCGGCGCGGCTGGCCTGTTCGACCGCGGTTAGAAATAGGGTGCGCCAAAGCTCCACTTTGTGGCGGAACCCTGGCGCTAGGTTGCTCTGCTTTGCGAGAAAATTGGCGTTGGCCTTCACGGTGCAGGTGCAGGAGATATCGAAGGTGCTGCTGCAGATCCCAGATCGCGTTGATGGCGATATTCAGTGCGAAGTGCGTGGCCTGGGTTGTCGTTGATTGGGACGTTGAGCACGAGTTCACTGCAGCGAGCGAGTTCGCGCAATAGTTTTTCGCTGTCGAACAGCCACGGGTCTGGAAGGTTCTCTGGCGAGAGTTTTTTTGGGATATTCGTCATGCCGCGCTCCTTGTTGAGTCTTGCGGCGGACGTTGTTCGCGAGTTGATGTCCGTCGCAGGCACCTCTCGCAGGCAGCGGGGCGTTCATTCCCGGGCTGGTCGGAAGTAAAACAAGGGCGCCCGTGGTGGGCAAGAGGAAAATTCGGGCACATCGATTTCTGTACTTGACTTTATATGACATATATTGTCTGATGTTGTTGGATGTTTGGGGGATGACGACGGACCATCGCCCCCAGTCTGTTAACCACTCTTCTGTTGCCCCAACCCTTGACCCTATCCTGCGCAGTGGTAGCATCCGCGAATCTCGGTTTCCTTTTTCTTTGCCATGAAGATTTGCCGCGGTGCTTTTCTCGGTTCTTTAAGCTTAGCATTTTCCTTGATTCTGGCCTGCATCCTGCCGGCATTTGCTGCGCCGCAGGAGATGTCGGGCAACATCAAGGAAATGATGTCGCCGGAGGAATTTAAAGCTGCAGGATTGAATAAGTTGTCTCCGGATGAGCTCCAGAAGCTCGATGCATGGCTTCAAGGATACCGCCAGATCACCGAACAAAAGGCCGAAAAGAAAGCTACTGCCCGAGCTGAGCGGACCAAGATGGATGTCATCGTGAGCCGCGTGGACGGCACGTTTGGCGGGTTAACCGGCAGAACCATCATTCGCTTGGAAGACGGCACTGTGTGGAAGCAGGCCAACGCTGACGACCGTTATCGGTCGAAGAATCCGGATCACCCAGCAGCCGCGGTCATTCACGGCGTCTTCGGCTACAAAATGCAGATTGAAGGTACGTCGCCGTTTTACGTCGATCCGGTCCGCAATCCCTAACTTATCAAGCTAACGGTTGCGTTGCAGCCTCTGCGGGCAGCAGTCGGCCCAGGCCGAATTCAGCATGGATCAATCGCGCAGCGCGCTCCGCTTCTTTTTCGTCAATAATCAAGGCAATCTTGATCTCAGACGTCGAGACGAGCTGAATATTGATTCCAGCGTGGCCCAGGCATTCGAACATTCGTGCCGCGACGCCCGAATGGGACCGCATTCCGATGCCGACGACGCTTAATTTGGCCAGGCCGCTCGCGGTGTTTAACCGCTTGGCGCCCAGTTGGCCCAGCACCGGCATCAGGATTGTGCGCGCGTTTTCCAGCTCGTCCTCGTGAATCGTAAACGAAATGTCGGTCGTTCCGTCAATCGACGCATTCTGGACAATCATATCAACAATAATGTGCGCTGCGCCGATATCGGAAAAGATCCGGGCGGCAATTCCCGGCTTATCGCGCACTCCGGCTATGCTGAGCTTGGCCTGATGCCGGTCGAGACTAATCCCGCGAATAAGGATGTCTTCCATGCTGGGAGTTTCCTCCTTTGTCACCGTGCCGGCAGCTTGCTTAAAGGTCGACCGGACCTCAAATTCCACGCCGAATTTTTTGGCGAATTCGACGGCGCGTGACTGCATCACTTTTGCGCCACTGCCAGCCATCTCAAGTAGCTCGTCATAAGCAATTTCGTAGAGTTTTTCCGCATCTTTAACAATTTGTGGATCGCAGGTGAAAACGCCATCTACGTCTGTGAAAATCTGGCAAGTGTCGGCATTCAACGCGCCGGCAAGCGCAATCGCCGTGAGGTCCGACCCGCCACGGCCAAGCGTGGTTGTTTCTCCTTCCGCCGTCTGACCCTGAAACCCAGCCACGATGACGATGTAATCGTCGGCAAGGAGCTCGTGAATCTGTTTAGGGCTTATGTTCGCGATCCGGGCACGGTTATGGCTGCGGTCGGTTAAGATTCCGGCTTGTGCGCCGGTCAAAGAGATTGCCGTTCCGCCAAGTCCGTTTACTGCCATCGCCGTCAACGAAGCGGCGGCCCGTTCGCCGGTTGAAAGCAGAATGTCGAGTTCGCGCTTGGTTGGCTGCGGCGCGACGGCGTGTCCCAGCCGCAGCAATTCATCGGTGACTCCTGCCATCGCAGAGACTATCGCCACTACCCGGCAGCCCTGGCGCTGCGTATCGAGGATTCGCTGCGCCACGTGACGAATTCGCTCCGGCGTTCCAACGGACGTGCCGCCATACTTTTGAACTACCAGGCGCATGTTGAAATGGAGATTAATCGGAACGAGACATGAACTGCGATTCCTTTTCCAAGTCAGCTACAGCTCAATTGCGCGTCGCACATCGCTTACGGTCGCACTGACCGGCTTCAATTCGTTCATTTGCCCAATAATCACATCGGGATCCTTCAGGCCGTGCCCAGTGACGGTGCACACGATCCGGCTCGTTTCGCGAATTTTTTGAAACGAGTGCGCGGCATCGTCTGAATCACACCACTTGAAAAGCCCGGCGATCGAGGCTGCGCTCGCCAGTTCGACAAAGATTCCTTCATGTCGTGCAAGCCAGCTCTGTGCTGCCAGAATGTCGGCATCGCTGACTACATCAATCGCACCTCGCGATTCGACAATGGCCGTACGCGCTTGCTTCCAGCCCGCAGGATTTCCAATTCGAATAGCGGAGGCGGCCGTTTCCGGTTTCGCGACGATGTGGTCATAGAATATCGGGGCGGCGCCAATTGCTTGGAAGCCAATCATCGACGGCAACTTTGTTGATCTTTCGCGGACGAGATATTCGCGATAACCGGCCCAGTATGCGGGGACGTTCCCTGCGTTGCCGACCGGCAGCAGATGAAATTCGGGCGCGTCGCCGAGTTCATCGACAATTTCAAATGCGGCCGTCTTCTGTCCTTCGATCCGGTCCGGATTAATGGAATTCACGATCGTAAAATCGCCCGTTTCGCCCAGTTCGCGCACGATTCGCAGCGCATCATCGAAATTGCCGTCAATCGCGACGATTTTCGCTCCATAAGCAAAAGCCTGAAGCAATTTCCCGGTCGCAATTTTTCCGGCAGGCAGAATCACGACGCATGAAATCCCGGCGCGCGCCGAGTACGCAGCTGCTGACGCCGAAGTGTTCCCGGTCGATGCGCAGATCAGCGCTTTTGTATCGCGTTCCATTGCCTTGGACACGGCCATCGTCATCCCGCGGTCTTTGAACGACCCCGTGGGATTAACTCCTTCGTTTTTGACAAAAACTTCGCAGCCGCTACCGACGCGTTCGGACAATCGCGGAGAATAAACCAGTGGCGTGTTCCCTTCGCCTAGCGAAACGATCGGCGTCGTGGGAGAAACTGGGAGAAATTCGCGGTAACATTCGATTACTCCCCTGCTCCGTTGTGATTTTGTTGTTGTCGAATGCATTATCTTTTTTTATGCGAGGCAAGTGCGCGCGCGATTGTCGATGAAGAAGCGAGATGTAGAATCCACCGTATGCCTGCCCTTAGCAAAGACGATAAGCTGCAGCTTTTAAGGATTATCCTGGAGAGCCGGCATGCGGATCTACGCGAACAGAACTTGATTCGCCAGGGCAAAGGACATTTTCACGTCTCCGGGATGGGCCATGAAGGGCTAGCTGCGGTCTCGATCCAGATGGAGACGGATGATTACATTGTTTCGTATTATCGCGACCGTGGTCTCGTGCTGGGGCGCGGCATGACGACCCGGCAACTCAGCCTGGAGTATTTTGCCAAGCGCAACACCGGCAGCGGCGGACGGCAAATGCCTTCGCATTACAGCGACGCAGATCTGCACATTTGGAGTGTTCCCACACCGACAGGTTCACAGCTTCTTCCTGCGTGCGGGATCGCCTGGGGCATTCAGCTTGATGGAAAGAAAAGTGTTGTCGTCACGACAATAGGTGACGCGGCGACGCGCCAGGGAGATTTTTTTGAGGCAATCTGTTTCGCGAAAGAAAAGAAACTCCCCATGCTCTTTCTTGTGGAGGACAACGCCTACGGCATCAGCATGCCTACGCGGAAAACGAATCCGCTCGCGCTGGACATTCTGGATCAAGACAACTGGAAGCAGATCGAAGGGCAAGACGTCCAGCAGGTTTACGATGCGGCGGCTGAGGCATTCGAGAAAATTCGCGGCGGCGGTGGACCGTTCTTTTTTTGGGTCAAGATGGAACGCCTGTCGAGTCACACCAGCTCCGACGATCACAAACTTTATCGCAGTGCCGAGGAACTGAGGGACCTGGAGAAGTGCGACCCGTTGATGTGCTGGAAGGGTCAACTCATTAAGGAAGGCGTAATCACAGAAAAAGATTTCGCGGAGCTGGATAATGAAATTAAGGAGCGCGTTCGCCGCGAATATGCCGAGGCGGAAAAAGCTGAAGATCCTTCGCCTAACGAGCTTCTCGCCAATGTTACGAAGCCGCCGCCAAAGGTCGAAAAGGAAATCCTTCCGCCCGGCAAATACCGAATTGGCGACACGGTGAACAAGACTTTACGTGCCGGCATTGAAGAAAACTCGCAGCGTATCATCTTCGGCGAGGATATCGAAGATCCGAAGGGCGGCGTGTTCCGCCTGACGCAGAAGCTTTCATCTGAATTCCCGAAGCAGGTTTTCAATTCACCACTCGCGGAATCCACAATTCTCGGTGTCGCATGCGGACTGGCTGCGTACGGAAAGCGGCCGGTCTTCGAACTGCAATTTATCGACTTCATTTATCCCGGCTTCAATCAGCTCGTGACCAACATGTCGACTCTCCGGTGGCGAACGTTTGGGAATTGGAAATGCCCGGCCGTGATTTATGCCCCGTATGGCGCGTATCTGCCCGGTGGCAGTTTGTGGCACAGCCAGGCAAACGAATCGGCCCTCGCTCACTATCCCGGTCTGAACGTTGTGATTCCAAGCACGCCTGCCGATGCTGCCGGGTTGCTCTGGACCGCGATGCATGCAGAGGACCCAGTGATTCTTCTCGTTCCAAAGCATTTGCTGTGGGCCGAGCACGAATACACGCAGCCAATCAGGGCAGTTCCGCTGGGCAAAGCGCGTAAGGTACGCCAAGGCTCTGATGTCACCCTGCTGGCATGGGGCAATACAATTGAGAAGTCGCTCGAAGCCCTCAACAAAATTGGCGATGAGATCAGCGTCGAACTCATCGACCTTCGCTCAATTGTGCCCTGGGATTCGGCGGCGATTGAAGAATCCGTGCGCAAAACACGCCGGCTGGTTGTCGTTCAGGAGGACACGGAAAATTGCAGCGTGGGTCAGATGATTATCTCTCATGTCACTGGCACTCCGGGGCTCTGGAATGAATTGCTCAGTCCACCCGTTCTCGTCAGCAAACCCAATGTAGTGATCGGTTACAACCCGATTTACGAATATGCGGCATTGCCCGATGTGGAGCGGATCGTAACGGCAATCAGGCGCTCCGTTACAAGTAAACAGGAACGTGCAGCTTTGCCCGCGGGCGCCGACCGCGGCGCTGCGGCTCAAGAATCAGCGTTTGCGCGTCCAGGGCCACCGATCCCGGCTACAGCAGATCTTGCTGGACAACACGTCCAAAACATCACCGTCCCGATCATGGGTGAAGGAATTCGAAATGCGAAAATCGTTTCGCTCCTCAAAAAGCCTGGCGATCAGATTCAGTTGGATGACGAATTGTGCGAGGTCGAAACCGACAAAGCTGTTTATCCGATTCAATCATCGTTCACAGGAGTAATGGGTGAATGGAAAACGAAGGTCGGCGATACTGTCGCGATCGGCCAGGAACTCGGCACCATTCTTACGACAGAACCAGCGTTTGCGGAACAGTTCGAAGCGGCGGCAAAAGAACTGTCCAAACGTGAAACTGCAGAGACAGCCGCGTCGGCTGCAGGGCCTGGTGACAGCGGGCGACACGCCCGCCCGTACAACATCGAGCCTGCGCTTTCACCGACTATTACACGCAAACTGAGTCGCGTTATTCCGGCCAACCTCCAAATCGATGCGCGCTGGAATGCCATTCATGAAGCGCGCCAGACGGTGAAAAAGACGGATAAGGAGCAGGCTCCCTCTCCTTCCATAATGATTGCGTGGGCGGTCGTGCGCGCGATGGAAAAGCATGCAGCGTTTCGCCGATTGATTCTCGAAGACGATCAAATCGTGCAGAATGACAATTTCGATCTGGGTATTGCCGTTGCGTTGGAAGGCGATCGCCTCGCCACAGCGGTGATCACAACGGCAAATCAAAAAAGCTGGCAGGAATTCGCAAGTGCTTTCAACGAAACAGTCGCCGCGACACGGGGTGGTCGTGTTGACGCCATGAACGCGCCGGTAGTGATCACGAGTCTCGGCGCCTTTGAAGTGAAAGCCGGTGCGCCGATTGTTGTACCCCCATCAGTCGGTACGTTGTTCGTTGGGACCGCGCACCGTGAATTGATTTCGAACAAAACGAAAAATGAAAGTGCTGAAGTCATCACCCTCTCGTTGACATTCGATCACCGGGTCGTAAACGGCGCCGGTGCGGCGGCGTTCGCAAACGAGATCAAGAAACAGATCGAACAATTCAAAATCCCGGTCGCAAAAGTGCCCGCTAGATCCGCAGCCAAGCGCTAAATATTTTTCTCGCCTACATCCGGCCTTCGGTTGCGCTTCGTCGCTTAACTGCGGGACGTGCTATCAGACCGTAAATTCTTTCGGGCTCTGCACAACGGAGCCTGCGGTCCGCCGAGTCATAAACAGGCAGCGCGCGGAGGGCGAGTTGGCTGGCGCGAACGAATCAAACCCCCTACAGTTGTTTGCGTTAAGCGCGCACCATGACTACCGCCAACAAGATCACCGTTGTCCGGATCGTGATGATTCCCGCGTTCGTCACGATGGCGATTTATTATGGCGAAAGCATCAAACGCGGCCAACCGCTTGAGTGGCAGCGGTTCGCAGCGATCGCAATTTTCATCCTCGCAGCGGTTAGCGACGGGCTCGATGGCTACGTGGCTCGGCGATATAACCAACGCAGCACGCTCGGAATCATTCTCGATCCCATCGCTGACAAAGGATTGTTGCTGAGCGGCATTATCACCTTAAGCCTAACGAACTGGAGCGAGGTCGAGGCAGACAGCGGGAAATTTCCGGTCTGGTTCCCAGTGCTCGTAATTTCGCGCGACGCTATTCTTCTGGTCGGGACGCTTGTCCTATATTTGCTCAACGGAAAGGTGCACGTAAAGCCGCACTGGACCGGAAAGGTCGCGACTGTTTTACAGATGGTGGCCATAGGATGGGTAATGCTCCAATTGCGTGTTATTCCCCTGCTCTACGTTGTGCTTGCAGCCGGCGTGTTCACACTGGTTTCAGGGATCATTTACGTTACAGACGGGGTGCGTCAGTTGCAGGCCGAAGGTCATGCGCATCCGGCGAAACCTTAGATGCGGGCGCCTGTGGTGAATGAGGGCCTCACGTTGCCCAATGTGGTGATTGTCGGACGACCGAATGTAGGGAAGTCTGCGCTATTCAATCGCCTCCTCGGACGGAAAATTGCGATTGTTCATGATCAACCGGGAATCACGCGGGACCGGCTTTCGGGAATCTGCACTCGCGGCGAGCGCGTGTTCACACTGTGGGACACCGGCGGGATTCTGGGCGCAGGCGAATCCGACCTGACCCAGCAGATACGGAGCGCTGCCGAAAACGCCCTCCGCGACAGCGATATTCTCCTTTTCGTTGTCGACGCAAAGGAAGGCTTGTCGCCCGTCGATAAGGAACTGGCGAGAATGTTGCGAAAATCACACAAGCCAATCGTGCTGGTGATTAACAAAATAGACAGCGAGAAGCACGACTCCTTGGCGGTCGAATTCGACTCGTTAGGCTTCAAAGAAATAATTTCCATCAGCGCAGAACATGATCGTGGCATCTCAGAATTGCTGGATGCAATCGAACGGCGACTTCCTTCGCCAGCTAACGTCGAAAATCGAACACTCATCGGCCGTAGCCTCAGTGAAAGCGGATCGAACCTCGCGAATCCACTTGCGATCGCCATTGTCGGTCGGCCGAATGTTGGAAAATCTTCGCTTATCAACTCCATCGTGCGCAGCGAACGGGCGATTGTAAGCGAGCTGCCCGGCACGACACGCGACGCCATCGATATAATTTATACGCGCGATGGCTGGCAGTTCGTTTTCATCGATACTGCCGGAATCCGCCGGCGTGGGAAAGTTTCCGCTTCGGCTGAAGTTTTCAGCGTGATGCGTGCCGAGCGCAGTATTCGGCGCGGTGATCTTTGCATTCTTGTCATCGATCTGACTATGGGCGTCACGGCACAGGACAAGCGAATTGCGGGGCTGATTCAAAAGGCACAAAAACCAGCCATCGTCGTCTTGAACAAATGGGACTTGATTAAACCGAGACGCGGTGAAAAGCAGTCGACCAGGCAGCTCACCGAGGAGACGCGTTCGGGGATTTTCTTTCTCAACTACGCGCCGGTCTTGATCACATCTGCGTCTACTGGGGAAAATGTCGATCGACTCTTTGTATCGATCCAGAAAATCCAGCACGCGGCCCGGAAGCGGATCAGCACAGGAGTTCTCAACCGGTTATTGCGCCAGGCGTTTGAAGCGAATCCTCCGCCGTTAGTCAAAGGGAAACGTTTGAAATTGTTTTATGCAGCGCAAACAACAGGCGACGCGGAACCCTCCGCCATGGAGCGCGGAGCGCCTGCGAGACCAGAGCTCGTGCACGCCATGCAAACCTCGCAGCGACCTCGCAGGAGTTCGACCCTCCATGTTCCGGAATTCGTCTTGTTTGTGAATGATCCTCAGTTGATGACTCAGGCATACCGTCGTTATCTCGAAGCTCGCATCCGCGAAGCCGAACTGTATTCCGGGTTGCCGATCATTTTAACGTTGCGTGCCCGCGGCAGGAACGCCGGACGACGCTGATTTTGGAACGGAAAGAAACCTGCTACTGCTCCGGCTCGTGGCGATATGGAACGTTTGCGCGAACCGACGACAAAATGTTTTCGCTGAGTCTTATGCTATCGCTGTCACTCAGGGAGCGTGCCTCGCTCAGTGCTTCTTCGCAGGAAGCGACTGCGCGCGAAAAATCTCCAGCCTCAGCGTAAGCCGCAGCCAGCGTGGCGAGAAGGGCAGGGACGCGTCGATCTGTGAGCTTGCAAGCCCGCTCGGCAAGGCGAACTGCCTCGGGGCCATCGCGCGAATTCGAGTCGGGATACGTCGCAAGCAACCACGCGAGTTCGTCCAGCATTCGCGGTGAATCCGGTGCATTTGCCGCGATGTCTCGAAGCCGTTGCACGCCATCAGGTGCTTTCGCCATTGACAACGCAATCTGATGCAGTTGGGCGAGCGCGCCCTGAGCGTTCGGCCGCAGCATCATCACATAACCGAGTTGTCGCGCGGCTTCAGCCAGCTCACCAGCTCGGGCCATTGCAACCGCCGCAGAAGAATGAGCAGCCACATCGAATGGCGATACCCCAAGCCATTCCGGTCCAAACGCGGCTGCTTCGTTATAGCGTCCCGATTCCACAAGACACATCATCAGCATTTGGTACGCTGAAAAATTTTCCGGGCCGAACTCGATCGCGCGGCGAGCTTCGGCGATTGCGCGTACCATGTCGGTACGCTTCGCTACAATCGCGAGACTGAGGTGAGCCGTCGAATCCGTCGGAGCTAACTCAACTGCGCGCTCAGCTTCCTTCACGGCTTCTCCGTCGTTACCGAGTTCGCTCAGGCCTAACGCGCGATAGCTGTGTGCCGCTGCGTTCGAGGGATCGGCTTCGACTGCTTTGGCCGCTTCGGTAGCAGCCTGCTCCATCTTACCTTGCTGTCCCAGAACCTTTACTGCGTACAAATGCTGTGACGCTGAAGGAATAATCCAGAACGTCGCCAAGCTGTTCAGCGCCCAGACGACCAAGAGGGTACCGACGATAAATCGAAGGCCCGGCCGACTCTTGGTCACTGCCTCCCAACCAACCGCGGCAAAGAAACAAAGCGACGTCAAAGCAGATAATCCGTAAAACGCCTTGGCTTGCGCGTACGACGGAACTTTCACGGTCATAAAGGTCAAGCCCAGGGCGACCACGACAGACAATGCGAGCAACAGGAACAATTCGGCTGACGGTTGTCGAAAGAATCGAACAACTGCGACGCCGGCGCCGACAAGAATCAAAACTGCCGGAACCAGCGCCAACAAATAGCCGGCGGCCATTGCTCGGTAGTTCCAGGCGAGGTCTATGCTTGACGCGCCGCCCGCCAAAGCGTCGCCCCATAACGTCGAATAAATGCCGTCCGCGAATCCGGCGAACCCGCTGAAGAGCGGAGCGATTATCGATTGTCCGAATCGGAGGTAATCGGCTGCGGTGTGATACCCGGGATCCTGCCACCAGGCGAATCCGCTTGTTACATCCCAATTGCCAAGCAACGGCGTCCCGAATCTCAGCCAGACACGCGCGTAATACCAACCGCATACTGCAAGAGAAGTTGCGATGAGCACAACGGGACCGCGCAACCAAATTGCAAACCGCGCTTTGATGAGCACGTACCTCGCGCAGATTGCAATGATTGCGACTGGAAGCAACAGGATGCCCGTCACCTTTGTCAGCATCGTTGCGCCCAGTGCCACTCCTGCAAAGACAAATTGTATGATACGCGGACTTTCGTTCGCGAGCAGGCGCAAGCAGAGATAAACCGTCAACGTCGCGAGCGTGGCGGTGAGAAGTTCGTTCGTCACATAATGTATCAGATACAGATGCATTGGTAGGAAAGCTGCCAGCAGGAGGCCCACGAGCGCCGTTCTGACCGGAAGCAGTAGGCGCAAACTTAAGAACACCAGGACAAATTGCGCGATGCCGAAGAACGCGGCGAGCGCACGCAAGACGACAACCGAGCCCGGATCATTGATCGAAAGGTTACAAAATGAAAGAAAAGCAGCGGAAATGAAATAATAGAGCGGCGGCTGATACATCTCCCAGCCTTCACTCGCAAAAGGAAGCGACCAGTGTTGCTGGATGTAGTCGATGTATTCAAGGTGTTCCTTTGAATCAAAGCCCGCATGGAATGGTAGAAGCCGCGTGTTGTTCCAAAACAAAAACAACCAAATGGCAGAAACGAGGAGAACGACGACTCGTTCCAGGGACGGTGCTGTCAACCGTTTCACGTTCGTGCGCCAGAAAACGATGCCTGCACAGGCAATCCCGGTCAGCAAGATCCAGAGCGGCCAAAGCTTCTTTGCGGCATCAAAAGTACGTTCATCGCTTGCAATGGGATTCCCACGCCCCGGAATCTTTGCCGCCGAAGCGAGCGCGGCATTCCGCCATAAGGAACCCGCAAACGAAACCTCCCAGCTTTGATCGGTCCGCAAGGTTAGTTGATCAGTACTCAAAAGGAGCCAGAGCGCCGGAGGTCCATTCTGATTAAACACGCGCACCTCGACGATGTTGGCGCCCTCACGTAACTGCTCCGTGATCGAGACTTCTGAAAAGTTCTTCCAATTACGGTTTTGCGGAAGCTGAATTAAAACGCCATTTATTTTCACGTCGGCGCGCCGCATTGCACGAAGGCTCAAGCGTGCCGACGCAGGCCTGTGCAGCAACATAAATTCGCGCCGGAATGTTGCATCCAAGCTGGCAGACCAGCGAGCAGTCGCGTCAACGGGAGTCGGAAAAACAATCCATTCCGCTTCCCGATGGTGAGGCAAATAATTAATGGCTGGATCAGTTCGAACTATCCATGCCAGAAGCGCCACTGCTAAACCGCCAAATAGCACAACAAGAATCGCTCGATGCCATGGTTCCAGGGCTAACATTAGTGAGGCACCTTTAGCACGTTTCGCGCAGGGCATAGAAAGATGATCACCAGCATCATGCGCGCACATTTGATTCGAACGTTCTTGCTGCCAAATTTGTCTGAGCAGACCGTATGAAATCGACGCAGGAAATCACGCAGGAAGTACGAGAACTGGGCCAGTGGATTCCAGCCCTCCGGCAACAGGTTGGTCACGTTGTGGTCGGGCAGAAGTATTTGGTGGATCGTCTTTTGCTGGGACTGCTGGCCAATGGTCATCTCCTGCTCGAAGGCGTCCCCGGATTGGCCAAGACGCTTACTGTAAAAACAATGGCAGCAGGCATCCAGACCGGTTTCCAGCGATTGCAATTCACGCCCGATTTGTTACCGGCAGATTTAATCGGCACGCTCATCTATAATCCGCGCACCGGCGAATTCACGACCAAGCTTGGACCAATTTTTTCAAATCTAATTCTGGCCGACGAAATCAATCGCGCACCGGCCAAGGTTCAGAGCGCATTATTGGAAGCGATGCAGGAGCGGCAGGTCACAATTGGGGAACAAACATATCCCCTCCCCGATCCCTTCCTGGTTCTTGCGACGCAGAACCCAATCGAACAGGAAGGCACGTACCAACTGCCTGAGGCGCAACTCGACCGTTTCATGTTCAAGTTGAACATCGGCTATCCTCAAAAGCGTGAGGAACGAAGCATCCTTGATCTGATGGCTACTTCGGCACCGGATTTGCACGTAGACTCCGTAGTAGAGCCAAAACAAATCATCGCCGCGCGCGACGTCGTTAATAACATCTACATCGATGATCGTGTGAAGGATTACATTGTCGATGTGGTCTGGGCTACACGCGAACCTGCAGCCTACAATTTGCGGCTGGAAGGATTGATTCGCTACGGCGCTTCGCCGCGTGCCACCATTTATCTTGCTCTCGGTGCGCGTGCACATGCATTTTTGAATGGACGTGGCTACGTAACGCCGCAAGACGTGAAGAGCATCGGTCCTGACGTGTTGCGGCATCGCATCATCGTCAGCTACGAAGCCGAGGCTGAGGCGGTGACGAGCGAGACAATCATCGAGCGCATTTTTGCCGGACTGCCGGTGCCATGACACGGTCTCATTCCGAGCGAAGTCGAGGAATCCCGCGGCGTAACCAAAGAGCAATTCCGCGGGATCCTTCGATTCCGCGTCGCTTTGATGAGATGTACGCCTTGCAGACTGTCGGCTATAATCGCTAATGCAACCGAACCCCTCGACTCCTCCCGCATCCGCGCGCTCCGGTCGGGATGACGATCGCGCGAAAACCACGACCGAAATCTTAAAGAAGATTCGAGCGCTTGAGATCAAGACCCGCGGTCTGGTCGAAACGGCGTTCGCCGGTGATTACCACAGTGTTTTCAAAGGGCGCGGCATGAATTTTGAAGACGTGCGCGAGTATCAACCAGGCGATGAAATTCGCGCGATCGATTGGAACGTCACTGCACGGATGGGGAGCGCGTTCGTGAAAAAATTCACGGAAGAACGCGAGCTAACGGTGATGCTCGTCGTCGATGTGAGCGCTTCCGGAAATTTTGGCAGCACTACGCAATCGAAACGCGAACTCGCGGCTGAGGTGGCCTGTCTGCTCGCATTCAGCGCCATTAGGAATAACGATAAGGTTGGACTCCTGCTTTTCACCGATCGCGTCGAGCTTTTCATTCCGCCGAAGAAGGGTCGATCACACACGCTGCGTATCATCCGCGAGATCTTATTCTTTGAACCACAAGGGCGTGGCACTGATCCCGGACTGGCGCTCGATTATCTGAACAAAATTGTCACGCGTCGTGCAGTTGTATTTTTCATCTCGGATTTTCAAGCGCCGGATTTCTCGCGTGCGCTGGCCGTGAGCGGGCGGCGACACGATTTCATAGCGGTTCAGATCCAGGACGAACGCGAAAGATCATTGCCAAACGTCGGCATCATTACGCTGGAGGATGCTGAGACAGGCGAACAAATCGAGATCAATACGGCAGATCGCAAGACGCGAACTGTTTTTGCAGATCTCGTCGCCGGAATCGAAACCGAGCTTTCCCGCACGCTCCGGCGGAACAATGTTGATACAATTACGCTGCAAACCGGCAACGATTATCTGCCGCCATTGCGCTCGTTTTTTAAACAACGCGAACGTCGCCTCGGGGTTCGATAAGGAGTGTCAATGTATTGCAGTGCTGGAGTAAGAAAATGAATTCCTTTTTCAAGAAGCACTCACTTTACTACTCCATTACCCCGGCGTTGTTCGTGCTCGCTGAAGAATTCCATGATATTTCGCCGCCGGTGGATTATTCGCTGATTCCTCCATGGCTTGTTTTTGTGATTGCATTTGTCGTCCTGTCACTGCTCGGTCTGATCGTATGGTGGTTTGCGCAGCGGCGGAAACCAGAATTGCCGCCAAAGTCGCCACGCGAAATCGCGCTCGAAGAGCTCGAACACATCCGGCCTGAAATTGATAGAATAAGCCCGTATCAGTTCAGCATTCGGGTGTCTGATATTTTGAGACGTTACGTGACGCAACAGTACGGGCTGCCAGCAACGCGACAAACCTCCATAGAGTTTCTCACCGCAGCGGCAAAAGCCCCGTCGTTTTCCGCCGATGATAAATTGTTACTCGAAGATTTCTTGAACCGCTGCGATCTTATCAAGTTCGCCAAGTACGAAGCGACAACCTCAGACAGCGAACTATTGTTGGAAGAGGCGATCCGTTTCGCCAAAGGAGGTCAGCTTGCAGCTGTTTGATTGGTTGACCGGCAACAGCGCGTTAACCTTTGCGCGTCCATGGCTGCTGCTCTTGTTGCTGGCAATCCCGTTGCTTGCATGGTGGCGCGGGAAAAGCGGGCCCGCCGCAGCGCTGACGTATTCGTCTACAGCGAGTCTGCAAGCGATCGGAAAACAGAGCGCCGCGCGAGTCGGTAAAATCCTGCGGGCGCTGCTGCTTGTAGCCATGGCTTTTTTCGTGGTGGCTCTCGCCCGTCCGCAGCTTGGCAAAAGTCTCACACAAATCGAGGCCAGCGGAATCGATATCATGCTGGTGCTGGACGTTTCCGGGTCCATGCTGACCAAAGACTTCACGATCGGGGGGCAGGAAGCCACACGTGTGGACGCGATTCGGGAGGTCACGCGAAAATTCATCGAAGCTCGTCCAAACGATCGCATCGGCATCATTGCGTTTGCCGGTCGTCCATATGTGGTGAGCCCAATGACGCTGGACCACGATTGGCTCTTGCAAAATTTGGATCGAGTAAAGATCGGCCTTGTGGAAGACGGCACTGCGATTGGATCGGCCATGGCATCGGCTTCCAATCGGCTCAATGATAAACGTTCAAAGAGCCATGTTCTCGTTTTGTTGACGGATGGCGAAAACAACGCCGGCAAGATTCCGCCGAATACTGCCGCCGAGGCAGTGAAAGCATTGAAGATCCACTTCTACGCCATCGGTGCCGGAATAAACGGCATCGCGCCGGCTCCTATCTTCACCAGTCGCGGGCCACTGACAGACGCGTTGGGAAACATCCTCTACGAAAATCAGCCGGTACAATTCAATGAAAGCGGTTTGAAAGAGGTCGCGAAAATCGCCGACGGTAAATTTTTCCGGGCCACGGATACTGCATCGCTGGAGCAAATTTTTAACGATATCGACAAGCTGGAGAAGTCGACGGTAAGCGTGAAAAAATATCAACAGTACCGCGACCTCTTTCCGCTGTGTCTGATGGGCGGGTGCGGGCTGTTGGTGGCGCAAATACTGTTGTCACAAACGATTTGGAAAAAGTTACCGTGAAGCCCAGTCCTGTCATGTTGAGCCAAGCGCTGCAACGAAATGCGAGCATGAGGCCAGGCTCTCAAACATCTCGGATTTTCAGTTTCAGGCATCGTTGGAAGGATAACCAGAGATCTGCGCTTCGCTCAGAATGACAATCCTGATGAACGTTTTAACGCTTCAACCCTTCAACTCTTCAACGAACCCATGAGCTTTGGCGCACCAGAGTGGCTTTGGGGATTGTTGCTCATCCCGCTCTTGATTGCTATCTTTGTGCACTCGGAGCGTCGCGGCTTGAAACGGTTACAACAGTTCGTTTCAGCGCGCCTGTTGCCTCAGCTCGCCGGAACCGTCAATCGGCCACGGCGCGTTATTAGATTTGCCTTGCTATTGCTTGGGCTTGCAATGTCGATCGTCAGTCTGGCACAACCGCGCTGGGGTTACACTTTTCAGGACGTAAAGCGTAAAGGACTGGATTTGCTGGTCGCCGTGGACACGTCGCGCAGCATGCTGTCTAACGACGTCCAGCCAAATCGGCTCGAGCGCGTCAAACTGGCGATTCAGGATTTAATCGACGGACTGCAAGGCGACCGCATCGGTCTGATTGCCTTTGCGGGACGCGCATTCTTACAGGCACCGCTGACGATCGATTACGACGCGGTAATCGAGTCCGTCAACGATCTCGACACAAAAACCATTCCTGAAGGCGGCACCAATATCTCAAGCGCTATTACGCTTGCTACGCAGAGCTTCGGCAAAAGCGCCATGGGAAATCGCGCGCTGCTCATCTTCACCGACGGCGAAGAACTAAGCGGCGATGCAGTGAAAACGGCGAAAACTGCCGCCGCCGACGCCGGGGTCCGAATTTTCACTGTTGGCGTCGGAACGCCCCAGGGCTCACTGATTCCGATAACCGGCGACAATGGAGAGACGAGCTTTGTCAAGGATTCAGCAGGGCAAGTCGTCAAATCAAAACTGGACGATAAGCGTTTGCGCGAAGTGGCCGAGGCGACGGGCGAATTTTATCTGCATTTGGAAAACGGACCGCGCACGATGCAGCAGGTTCTAAGCGAAGGCTTGGCGAAGATGCAGGCTGCTGAAATGGATGTGCGTTTGTCGCGCCGGCCGATTGAGCGTTACGAGTGGCCACTCGGCGCTGCGTTGATTGCTCTCGCCTTGTCGATCCTGATCCCCGAGCGGAAACGGGCCCGTGTGCGAGCCCATTTCCCCGCGCCTGCAAGTAGTGTTCCGCACAGCCTGGCTGGCGGGCCAGTCAAAGCTGCTGGCGCTGCCGCGGCTCTCTTCATGTTGCTGTGTTCATCTGCGCTCGCGACGGCGCCGGGAATCAATGCGTATCAGGAGGGCAAATTCGAAGACGCGTACAAAGAATTTCAAGACACGTTGAAGTCCCATCCGCAATCCCGGGCTGAAGAGCAGCTCCAGTTCGACTCAGGTACTGCGGCTTACAAACTGAAGGATTACAACAAAGCGCTGGAATCATTCAGTCAGGCATTGCTCACGCCTGATACCGGTTTGCAGACCAAGGGTCATTACAACCTCGGCAACACGCTGTATCAACGCGGCGATATGGAAAAAAGTGACGACAAAAAGCTAAGCGACTGGACAAATGCCCTCGATCACTACGAGCAAACCCTGAAGCTCGATCCGCAAAACAAAGAGGCGAAGGACAATTACGAATATGTCAAAAAGAAGATTGATGAGTTAAAGAACAAAAAGGAACAGCAACAACCGTCCCCTTCCCCAACGCCACCCCAACAGAAAAAGCAGAACAAGCAAAACAAACGGGACAAGCAAGATCAGCAGCAAAAACAGCAGAACCAACAGAACCAAAACCAGCAGCAACAGGAGCAGAAAGACCAGCAGCAGAAAGATCAACAACAACAGCAGCAGCAGCAGCAGCAACAAAACCAGAACCAGCAGGATCAGAAGGATCAGCAGCAGGCCCAAAACCAGCAGTCGCAAGACAAATCGGCGAACGACAAAGACCAAAAGGAACAACAGCAAAAAGACCAATCTCAAGCAAAGAACGAACGGCAAAAGAAACAGCAGCAACCGCGCGGCGAAAGTCCATCTCCCTCGCCGGGCTCGGAAAAACAGCAGAATAATCAGCCTTCACCATCACCGGGCCAAAAACAGGCTGAACAATCCCCAAGTCCTGGCGAAGGAGAAAACGAAAAACCGTCGCCGTCGCCGGGCGAAGGCGATGAGGAGAACCCCTCCCCTACCCCTGCAGAATCGCCGCAAAAGAAATTCGCGGGCGAAGTCAAAGGCGCTGCAGAAGATAGCTCACAAAAGCCCGCCGATAAAAACGAGCAAATGGCCGCTGAAGCCGAACAGGAGAAAGAGGGCCAGATGAGCGAACGTCAGGCGTTGGCTCTGCTTGAATCGATGAAAGACGAAGAGGCGCGGGTCCGACTTGATGAACGCAAGGTTAAACGCCATGTCTATAACGATTGGTAACTTCACACTTGTCATGTCGAGCGACGTCGAGACTTCCTGCGAATTTGGCCGGGTGTTATGCCACGGGGCTCCTCGATTTCACCCAGAATGACACTGCTAAATAGCATTTAGATGTTTCAACGAATCTCCATTGCAATTCTGATTGCCGCGGCATGCGTCGATTTTGCGCGGGCCGACTCGCCCAGTGTCACCGCAGTTTTGAGCAATTCGGAGGCAACCGTAGGTGAAACCGTGGAGCTCCAAATCAAAGTGACGGGTCCCGGTGATGCGCGGCCGCCGGAAGAAATTTCAATCGATGGCTTGGAGATTCATTCCACCGGCACGTCGCGACAATTCGAAATACACAATTTCTCGACCAGCTCGAGCGTTACTTACAATTACACGATCCTGCCTCTTAGGGCGGGACGGTTCACGATTCCGCCACAAACAGTCCTCGCCGGCGGGAAGATCCTCAGGACACCGGAACTCGCGCTAAACGTTGCCGATGTGCCTGGTCAACAGACTACGACGCGGCCTGGTCGTAGCGCTCAGGGAACTCAGAGCCAGTCTACTAATGCGCGCGATATGGTTTTCGCGGAGTTAATCGTACCGAAGAAAACCGCATACGTCGGCGAGATTGTTCCGGTCCAGATTCGAATGGGTTTTGATGCGCGTGTTCATCCCCGGCTGACCGAGCCACCTGACATCACCGGGCAAGGCTTTACTTCGCAAAAATTGCAGCAATCGTCGCAAAATCTCGAAACCATTAATGGCAGACCTTTCGAAGTGGTGACATTTAAAACCGCGATTGCGGCGGCGCGAGCGGGGAAATTTGAAATTGGGCCGCTCCAAGCAAAAGCGCAGGTAGTCGTTCCGCGGAGACGAAATGCGCCGCGTTCGCGTTCGCCTTTCGATCTATTCGATCTTGACGATCCCTTTTCGGATCCGTTTTTCTCAAATCCATTCGCACAGTTCGGCGAACGTCGGGATGTCCAGATCACCAGTGAACCCGTGTCGCTTGAAGTCAAACCGCTGCCCCCAAATGCGCCGCCGAGTTTCTCGGGAGCCATTGGAAGCTTCACCATGGCGACCGATGCCAAGCCGAAGAGCGTGCAGGTAGGTGATCCGATCACAGTCACAACAACGATCTCCGGGCGTGGCAATTTCGATCGAGTGAATGCGCCATTGCTCGAAGATGATCGGGGCTGGCATAAATATCCCCCGTCTTCCAAGTTCAAACAGGATGATGAAGTTGGTATCAGCGGTACAAAGACATTCGAGATGGTGGTTTCGCCTAACGAGAACAAGCAAAGCCTGCCAGTGCTGGCATTTTCCTATTTCGATCCGGTGAAAGAGCAGTATGTGACGCTGCACAGTGAACAGACGACAATCACCGTCCAGGGCGGTGCAGTTGCTCCGGCCGTGGCGGCTCGACCACCGTCCTCGGCGGCGGCCACAGCAAGCCGGGGACGTGCCGCAGTTTCGAATTCAAACAAGCCGCAGGACATTCTATACCAACTGACCGAACCATCGCGAACGGTGGCATCATTCGAGCCGCTTTATACACGTCGCGGTTTCTGGGTCGCACAATCGCTACCGCTAGCTGCGCTCTTCGTGTTCGCTGGATGGAAAATCCGACGAGCGCGATTGGACGATCGCGAGGCCCGTCGCATCGGTGCGTTACAACACGAAGCAACCGAGCTGATGAACAAGTTGCGCCGTGATGATGCGTCGCCACGGGAATATTATGCCGAAGCCTCGCGCGTTGTTCGATTGAAGGCCGCGCTAGCTTCGCGTAATCGCGCCGTCGATCCAAACGCCGTGGACGCAGAAACCGCATCGGAAACATTCAAGCTTGATACCGATTCGCGCGACCAGCTTCGCCGTTTGTTCGAGAAAAACGACGAGTGGCAATACAGCGGAACGCACAATAGCCCGTTGGGAATCTCCCCGGAAAATCGACGCGATGTGCTGGAGTTGATTGAAAATTTGAAATGAACTCCTCGTCTGTCATCCCGAGTGAAGCGGAGCGGAGTCGAGGGATCCCGTGGAAATGCTTTTCGCGTGCACAACGGGATCTCGCGAATTCGCTCGGGATGACGCCAACTCAAACGCTTGCGATCTCTCTCTGTTTGATTTTTGGAATCGCGTCAGCCGCATTTGCCCAATCGGACGCTGATTTTGCAAAAGCGAATCAAGAATTCGCGCAGGGTCATTTCAAAGAGGCGATCGCCGGTTACGAGGCACTGGTTGGCGCAGGTCAGTGGAACGCAAATCTGTTTTACGATCTTGGAAATGCCTATTTTCGCACGGGCGATTTTGGCCGCGCGATTCTGAATTACGAACGCGCCCTCGCCTTGGACAATCATCACCCGGAGGCAACGGCTAATTTACAGATTGCACGTGACGAATCGCGCGCGCTGGAGTTGCAACCGACCAAACTGGACCGTTACCTCCAATTCGCGACTATCAATCAGTACACCATCGCGGCGGCGGTTGCTTTCTGGCTGGGAATTTTTGGAATTGTCGCGCTGATTTTTGCGCGTCGCCGATCCGGTGCACTGTTATCACTACCGATTTTGTGCCTGCTCGTTTGCGGTATGGCTGTCTGGGCGATTCACACGCTCGACAATGGCAGCGAAGGGCGCGGGCTCGCCATCGTGACAGGCAACGATGTGCAAGCGCGTCTCGCTACAGCGGACACAGCAAACAGCGTTCTGACGTTGCCGCCTGGTAGTGAAATCAAGATCCTAAGCACCCGCGGCGATTGGATGTACGCCGCGCTGCCGAATGATCTGCGCGGCTGGATTCAGACGAAGAACGCCGAGTCAGTACGGCTCTAAAAGTTTCTGTAGGGCGTCTTTGCCAGACGCCGAGTCCGCGTGCGCCGAACAAGAGGTGCCTGACACCGACGCCCTACAGCCATGCGTCGTGTCAGGCGATTTGCCGCGCCCACTAATTGCCGTTAGAGAAATTATATGAATCTGCAGATGGAGATCGGCACCGACGAGAAGGCCCTCCATATCAATTTGGATTCAACGAAGTACGGCACCTTCGCTGAAATTGGCGCGGGACAGGAAGTAGCGCGGAGATTCTTTCGCGTGGGCGGAGCAGCCGGCACGATCGCCAAGACCATGTCTGCCTACGACATGACATTCAGCGACGCCATCTATGGACCGGCCGACCGCTACGTTAGCCGGGTGCGGCTCCAGAAAATGCTCGATCATGAATACGATCTTCTGATCAAACGGCTGGATCAAAAATTTGGAGCCGATAAAACATTCTTTGTCTTCGCCGATACGATTGCGGCACGCAGTTTCAAAGAGCGAAATGAATCGCATGGCTGGCTGGGCGTGCGGTTTCAATTCCAACCCCGTGCGCAGCCAAGCCAGATTATTATCCATGTTCGGTTGCTCGACGAAACTAACGTCGACCAACAAGAAGCTTTGGGGATCATCGGGCTGAATCTGCTCCACGGCGCTTTTTACTCTCGGCAGCCGGAAAGACTGATTTCATCACTTCAGGAAAATCTCGAGCCGGGACGACTAGAAGTGGACATGATCAAATTTTCCGGACCTCTCTTTCAAAACGTCGATAATCGATTGATGAGTTTGCAGTTAGTCAGCCAGGGCTTGACAGATGCGGTGATGTTCAAGGCCGATGGCGAGACCGTTCAGCCTGCCGAAGTTTTTTACAAAAAAGCCATCCTGGTTGAGCGCGGGAGTTTTCGACCTGTCACGTACGCCACCAACGACATGTTGGATGGCGCGCGAGGCGTTTTTCTGAAGCACTGCAATTGTTCCGAAGACGACATCGTAGTGCTCATGGAAATGACCCTCGAGAATTTGCGTGCCGACGGTGAAGTCGATCACGCGGATTTTCTTGCTCGGGTCGACATTCTTCGTGCGCTGGGTCGAACCGTCCTGATCTCAAAGTTCGGCGAATA
>DATFXP010000101.1:0-18929 GCA_035315785.1 Candidatus Udaeobacter sp.
AGCAGCGCAAGTAGACGTGATGCGGCTGTTCCCCAGAACTGCTAATGATTTTGAGTCGAGGGAAAGTGAAGGATTTAAGAAAGAAGATTAGGCGACTTGAAAAGCGTCTGCGACAAGGCTCACAGAAACTGGCCGAACTAAAACGGAGCTTGGAAAGTGCGGAGGCAGTAAAGGCGTTGAAAGCCGCCAGGAAATGCTTCGCCCGTGCTGCCGCGGCGCGAATCGCCGACGCGAAGAAACCGGCGGCCAGGAAAGCGAAGAAAAGACTGAATCTCTCGTCAGAACGTCGTGCACAACTCGCAACAGCAATGAAAGCCAGGTGGGCTGCGAAAAGAGCTGAGGCGAATACGGTGAAACCAGGCTCGTAGGGGCCGACCTCTCCGGGGACTATGAAGGACTGGGAGATCTCAGCGAAGCTGATTGGAGCTGGGACTGCGTTTCAGCTATCGATGCGCGTGGTCGAACGATTTGGATTGTTGACGTGCATCGCCGCGCCGATGAACTGTTAACTGCGTTCG
Organism: Candidatus Udaeobacter sp.; assembly: GCA_035315785.1. Taxonomy (GTDB): domain Bacteria; phylum Verrucomicrobiota; class Verrucomicrobiia; order Chthoniobacterales; family UBA10450; genus Udaeobacter. The sequence continues at coordinate 519 of DATFXP010000101.1, forward strand.
TGGAACTGCAAATGGCGATACATGAGTTCGCGGTGGAGTTGTGCGTGTTAGGCGAGAACGTACATGAAAATTAGGCGGTGCCTGACTAGACAGTCGCGCATCTCTGCGCCTAAATCGTGACACGTGGAACCAGCCAAGTTTTCCGGGGTGGAGTGGACGGATTGCTTGGCAATGCTTGGGGCGGTCATCAATCTCTTTTTGGTGGCCGCCTCATTTTAAAAGGCGAGAATCCGTTAGGCAGCAAAGCAAATCTCGTTACAGCTCGCGAAAATCGCCCGCGTGCTCGTGCGTCGCAATTACATTGTCCGCGTCATCGTAAACGCGAATCACAGCATTATGTTCATGTCAGGCGAGGCCCGACTAGACAAGATTCCACACGGTTTCTAGTATAATCGGCGCACACCAAAAACAGATCGGAGGAATGAATGCGGTGGGTTAGAGAGGAGGTGAAAGAGATGGCTACTAAGTCAAACAAAAGAACTGGGAGGAAGAAGGCGCAACAGCCGCGGATGAAAGTACGCGACTTGAAGCCGAGGAAAGACCTAAAGGGCGGGACGTATAAGCCGCAGAAACCGGATGGTTCCCTGTAGTGGTCCTTAGCAATCAGTAAAGCTGCGGAACCCAACGCCCTACCACTCTTTGAAATCGCCCTTGTGCTCGTGCGTCTCGATCACGTTGCCGGCCGGAATCATAAACGCGAATCACTGCATCGTGTGAGCGGCTAGAATGCATCGCGTAGCTAACCGCGTTACTGGCTGCCTTCCCTCGACCATAACAGAGCCGACCGAATGGCAGCACATCGGAAATTAGATCAACGCGGCATTGCATCGTCGATACCAAAGGCAAGAGCCTAGAAGAAGTCGCCAGTTTTCCTGTCTTTACGCCGGAAAAAGTCGCGCACACGGCTCCAGGGCCTGAGCCGCCGCTAACGGCGGGCGAATTATTTGACGACAATATCAGCAAGCTCGGACGTGTTGAGCACGATTTGCCGTTTGGTGGCAATGGCAATTAACTGCTTAACGGATAACCGCCCCTAACTTTCTGCCAAAGCCGCGCCTACTTCGGAGCAACGCCTTCGCTACGCGGAAATTATTGTGACGCTGGTCACTAACGGGCAGAACAAACTCAAACCTCTTTCGTGCCCCTCGAAGTGCCGGAAGCATGAAAAGTTTCCTCATACCGCTCCATTGCGCTGACATTCAGGCCGATACAAGTGACGTTCCTGTAACAAAATTTCCCACTTCACACGACTCTGCTCGGTGGTTCCTTTACAAAGATGGCGCATAGTCCATGGCTGTAGAAGCTCAAGTGGAATCCGTAAGCCCTCGCGAACTGCGCGATCTTTGTCTCTCGATTCTCTTCGTTTAGCGGCCAGATGCGTTGCAGTTCCTCCTCGTAGATCATACAGTGCCCAAGGTTCTCAATTTGCGTCTCCAGCTCGCGCTTGATGTGTCCAGCAAGAATTTCCATCGATGGGAATTGCCTACCAAGGTTGAGTTAGGCCACACTCATCCGTCAACCTGACCAGCGGGACAGCAAAGTACCGATGTATGATGCTGCATCCTTTGCACGGAACGGAAGTCGTCACAGGTCACTTGTTCCGGGGCTGCCGCTGCCGTGCTGCAAACCAACGCGACAATAATGAATTTTGCCGGATAGTTCATTCCGCCCGTTCATATCACTTTATCATTGCCGTGTGGAGAGCAAAAAGGCAGAATCCCAGCGCGTGAAGCGTTGGGAAATCATCGCCGACAATCTCAGCAAAGCCGGCGAAAAAGATCGCCTCGCAGGCTCCGGAGCTCTGAGCCTCAGGCGTCTAGCGAGGCGGATCACGTCATCGTCGTTTCGAATACTGGCTGCCGGTTGGACGTATAAGCTGGATGGCGGCATCAAAAACGCTCACGGCACTCTGACGATCACCAACAGCACTCTCCCAAAAGAGCTAGGACTAAGGTCTCATTGCACTTGCGAGAGGCACTGGTAAAATCGTCGTCGATCACGTCACCCGACGTCTTAACGCACTCTTGGCCAGGGTAAAATGGGCGTTGAGGGGCTTAACCTTCGCTAAGACACCGCTTAGCGCGATCTCCAGATTGACCTGGAGCCCCGAGGCTTCCGAAGTGAGGCGCGTTTTCAAAGCGCCCCCCGAAAGAAGGCTCTTTGTTCCGACGTGGATTTGGAGCAGTGGACCTCAACTAACAAGTCGCACATGAAAACGAGAAAAACCTACGTCGCAGCAAAATCAAATCTGACTCTCACACAAAGCGGACTGCTGGCGGTGTTGCTGCAACGCCAGCGCCGAAAAGTGATCGAATTGGCCCGGCGTCGCGCACAACGGGACGAGATGGACTCCGCCTTTTCTAACGCGCGCACTTGGCTATTGTCGCATGGTCGCGATGCCATCGCTGGTCGAACATTCCGCCGAGGCATTGGAGCAACCCTTCCTCGGCTTCCCTGAATCTTTTCACGAAGCCAGTAGCCATGTTTCACCAAATCCATACCTACACCGAGCTTCGGCGCCAGATCCACGATGACCTACGGCTCCAAAATCCCGAGTGGGTGCAACCAAATGGCGAGTCCCCCATGTGTGATTTTTACGAGGCGCGTCTCATGGAGCTCCTGCACTCTGACGCGAAGGGGATAAACTGGAAACTACAGAAGCTTGATACACGGGCTATCTGCAAGCTCGAAGGCGAACCGGTCAATAAATAGGTGAAACACGATATACAGCCGATGAAATCATGCTTTAGCGGGACCTTGGCGACCCGTTACTTGGATCAGCTCAGGCACGCCCGAGATGAGTTGATTCGGAATCTGTTGGAGGTTCCGATCGAGCCCGAGAGGCGAGAACACGCCGAGCGTATTGCAAGGGCGCAACGGAATCTTCTGCGCTGGGTGAAGACCGGGAAAATACATCTCTGAACGTGTTGTCATTCTTCGTGTCTGAATTCCTGACGCGCATCGCGGTGACGGAAAGCGTTTCGTTGTGCCTGCGGATGAAAAGTTGACTGCGCTTTTGGAACTCGAATCGGCAACCTCTGCTTGCGGCGAATTGGTTTGACTAGCTGGCGTAATTCTAGCCAGACTCGGTGTCGCTAAACGGTTCTGAATCAGGCGGAGAAGTTTGCCCCGCCAGTTTCTTCGCCTCTTCCGAACCCGCCATCGCAGGATTAACACGGCGGTGAAAAGAAAAGAACCCATGAAAACGCTAACTCATCTCAAACCAACAATTCTGCTAATTCCCGCCGCAGTGTGACAACACTCACCGGCTAGACGCCTCAGGAATCCTTCACGGCTACTACCGGGACGCCAATGGGGCGTTGACCTTCCCGATCGATCCTCCGGCCTCCACTGCGACAATCCTGTTTGGAGATAACATTAGGAACTTTGTGGTGGGCAGATATGCGGATAGCTCAGGCGTAACTCATGGACTCTTCTTTGTGCCGCCAAACAACTTCTTCACTTTCGATTATCCCGGGTCAACCTTTACATCGCTTAACGGAATCAGTGACCTGGGGGTTATCTGTGGTCGTTATCTCGATGCTTCCGGCATTGCCCACGGATTCATAGCTCGCGTCACAGGCACACCGCCGACAAATCAGGCGGGAGCGGAAGTGAAGGCGTTCGATTCCCGGTCGCTGGTCATTCCCCTCAACCAGTCGCCTTCGGCTTGGGGAGGTGCACACCCGGCGCGCTGAGTTGAGCATCGGGGGGCCTGCGCGATCGGCGCGTTCCATAAGACCCCTAGAACCTGTTTGCAGGGCCTTGGAGCAGTGTAGCAAAGGTCGTAGCGGGAGCATGTGCTTGGTAGTAGCCCCTTTTGTCCGTGAGCCAAGGGGCAGGGATGGAGGAAAGGTTGCAGGCTGACGTTATGACGGCCTTGCCGCCGTGTTCTCCAATAGGACCCGCACCTTCTCGGTGGCGGTGGTGCCGTTTGCCCTGTGGAGAGCAAAAGAGGTAGAAATGCCTTGCGCTATCGCCATGCCCCCACAAGAGCCAACTAAGGATACTGCTTCATCCGTTCACCATGATGGTGGAGAGAAAGGCAGCGTGCCGTCTCTGACTGCGCCGCAGGAGCAAGAAGTCGCACCGCCGACGCTGTTCAAGCGTGTTTTGCATTTGACCCCCACCGTTATCGCGGCCGGGCTTCTGATCGCTTGCTTCCTGTTACTCCACAAGATGCTGCCAGCCAAAAAATTTGAGAGGATCATGCAGATCGAAAAGAAGGTTGCCAAGATCATCAGTGAGCTTCTTGAGTAATTCTAAGATTCCTTAGATACTTAGATAAATCGATTTCTGCGCCATTTAAGGCATTTGGGAATTGCCGTGACGAGAGCGAAAGAGTCAGAATCAGCCGAGTGAAGCGGTCTCCCTCTCTCGCCCGCGCATGGAATTGTTCGGCCCGTTAAAGCGGTTCCACGTAGCCGCTTCTCTCACGCGCACGTTACGCGCGCTACGCGCTCAGTTTACGAAGTCCGCTCTTTCCCTCGCGCGCGCGTGGAATTGTTCAAGCCTCGTATTCTCTGAAAGATCCCGAAATCACATGTCACTGCCAATGATCCGAAACTTCCGTTGGTGTAATTAACTGATTAATCGGCGCTCCAGTGGATAGGGAAATACCTCCGGAATTTCGCCGTTCCTGATCCTCCGTTGTATGGCGCGCCAGAAATCAGCGCGAAAAATACTGGCGTGGCTCTCAAGCAGTGCGATGCGCGCCGGCTCGGGGAACGTGAGGAATTGGAGGAATTCTTCCGGAAAAATGTCCTGCTCGCGAACGGAAAACCACGGTTCGGCCGCCATTTCTTCTTCTACCGTCGTCGGCTGCGGCATATCGCGGAAGTTGCAGTCACTCACGAAGCATAACTCATCGTAATCGTACAAGACGACGCGCCCGTGCCGAGTGACGCCAAAATTTTTTGTTAGCAAATCGCCCGGGAAAATATTTGATGCGGCGAGGTCCTTGATCGATTGCCCGTAATCGCGACCAGCCGCAGCGACGGCATCGGAATCGCTTTTCTTGAAAAAGAGATTCAGCGGTCGGAGTCGTCGCTCGACGTAAGCGTGCGCGATCACGACATCGTCGTCGTCAACTTTTACAATCGAAGCGGCGTCGCGGAGAAGTTCATCGAGGAGCGACGGCTCAAATCGTTCGCGCGCGATGCGCAAATGCTCGAACTCGTGCGCTTCGACCAAACGTCCAGCGCGATCATGTTCGAAAACTAATCGGTAGCGACGCATCACGTCCGCACGGGTGCACTCCTTCGGAAAATCGAATCGATCTTTGATCAGTTTGAAAACAACGTCGTAGCTCGGCAGGGTGAAAACCGTCATCACCATTCCGGGTGTCCCCGGCGCGACGACGAAGCGGTCGAGCGACGCGCGCAAATGGGCGAGGAAATCACGATAGAACTCGGTTTTGCCGTGGCGGTGAAAGCCAATCGCATTGTAAAGATCAATCAAACGCTTGCGCGGCATCAATTCCCGGAGATAACGCACCAACTGGTAGGGACATTCGATTTCAACCCGAAAGTAGGAGCGGGTGAACGAAAACAAAATCGCAAGATCGACATCGCCATGGAGAACGGCGTCGAGCGTGATACCGGTCTCGTTTTCGTGGCGAAGAGAAAGCGCGATCGGCAAGGGCGAGTCTCCCTCAAGGAACACGCGTCCGACAAAATATGCACCGCACCCTCGATAAAATGTGCTAGCCACAATCTCCAGTTTCGCCCGCTGGCTTAAACCATTGTCCGAAAACGCCCTCTCGATTCGTGCCGCGGCTAATCGCACTGAGCTGCGCAAATCATTCCAGCAATTTTCGGGAAATCCGCCTGCAGACGAATCGGTCAGTGCGGCGAACAGCAAATCCGGCAGGTTGCCGTCGCCATATAGTCGGCGGACATCGAGCTGGGCGGTTGTTGGCGGCGCGTCGAAATCGGTATCGACGAATTCAATCGCCTGATCGACTCCGTCGGTGCCAAAGACCCGCCGCGTGAGCGAATTAAAAAATGTTTCCGCGATTTCCCATGCTGGCGAACGGGCAATGAGCAATGAGTAAGCGGCCTTGGTCGCTGCCCAAATGCTCCGTTTTTCCAGGCGCACTCCCATCAACCCTCTGATACGTCGCGTCAGTTCATCGAGCACATCGCCGTAACAATGGAGGCGCGCGGTTGCGTCGGCGTAGCTGCTCACCCAATCGCGTGTTATAAAATGATCGCGCGCCCGCCGCGTGACCTCGTCGAAACGCGTTTGATAATTGAGAAATGCTTGCTGCGCCGTTTCCGCGCAAAGGGCAGCGAGCCGGCTGTCGGTTAGCGCGGAGGAATCGAATGAAACGAAATTGTCAGTCGATATGGACGTCGCGATCAATGGAACTGCTCAGCCTCGGTCGAGCCGTTTAACGCCATTGTCGAAGATTCGCCGCCGGCGATAATTTGCGCGACCGCGTCGAAGTAACCAGTGCCCACTTCGCGTTGATGCTTCGTTGCCGTGTAACCGTCGGCCTCGGCCGCGAATTCCGCTTCCTGCAATTCCGAATAGGCCGCCATCCCACGATCGCGATAGCCGCGCGCAAGCCGGAACATCCCGTAATTGAGCACGTGAAATCCGGCCAGGGTGACAAACTGAAATTTGTAGCCCATCGCACCCAACTCGCGCTGAAATTTCGCGATCGCACTGCCGTCGAGTTTCTTTTTCCAGTTAAACGAGGGCGAACAATTGTAAGCAAGTAACTTGTTTGGAAACGTAGCCCTTACGCTTTCAGCGAATCGTTTTGCTTCGTCGAGGTTCGGCTCACTCGTTTCGCACCAGATCATGTCCGCAAACGGCGCGTAACTCACCGCGCGCGCGATGGCTTGATCAAGCCCGGCGCGAACGCGGAAGAAACCTTCAGGTGTTCGTTCGCCTGTGAGAAGTGCGTGATCGCGCTCGTCGACGTCATTTGTCAAAAGCGCGGCGCCGTTTGCGTCCGTGCGGGCGATGATGATCGTCGGAACATTGCAAACATCGGCCGCCAATCGCGCCGCGATGATATGCGAGATTGCCGCGCGCGTCGGCACCAATACTTTGCCGCCCATGTGTCCGCATTTTTTTTCGCTCGCCAGCTGATCTTCAAAATGCACCGCCGCCGCTCCCGCTTCAATCATCGCCTTGCTTAATTCAAAAACATTAAGCGGACCGCCGAAGCCAGCCTCCGCATCAGCGACGATCGGCGCGAACCAGTCAATGTCGATCTTGCCCTCGGCGTGCGCGATCTGATCGGCACGCTGCAACGCCTGGTTGATTCGTTTCACCACCGCCGGCACGCTATTTGCCGGATATAAACTTTGGTCCGGGTACATTTGACCGGCGAGATTCGCGTCTGCCGCGACTTGCCATCCGCTCACGTAAATGGCTTTCAATCCAGCTTTCACCTGCTGCACAGCCTGATTGCCGGTGAGCGCACCGAGCGCTGCGACATAATCTTCGGTCTGCAATAAATTCCAAAGTTTTTCCGCTCCGCGCTGTGCCAGCGTGTGTTCGATGATCACGCTGCCGCGCAATCGCTCGACATCAAGCCATGAGTACGGTCGCTCGATGCCGCGCCAGCGTGAATCGTTAGTCGAGTTTTTCATAACCAGGCAAGGTCAGGAATTCCACGAACTCATCGTCCGTCGTGATTTTGTCGAACAACGCGCTCGCAGCTTCAAATTTGCCCTTGGCAAACCGTTCCGGACCGAGTGTTGCCTTAATCTTCTCGACTTCTTCGCCGAGGACGCCGCGAAATAACCCTTTCGTTACTTTTCGACCGTCGGCCAGTCGGCCGTCGGGATGACGGATCCATTGCCAGACTTGAGCGCGGGAAATTTCCGCAGTCGCCGCGTCCTCCATCAAATTGAAAATAGGCACGGCGCCATTCCCTCGTAGCCAAGCTTCGAGGTATTGCACGCCGACGCTGACATTCGTGCGCAATCCCTGCTCAGTAATCGGTTCGCATGGTCCGAAATCAAGGAGGTCCTTCGCGGTAAGATCGACATCGTCGCGTTTGCGGTCGATCTGGTTTGGCTGCGGCATGAGCGCGTTGAAAGCATCAAGCGCCAGCTGCACCATGCCGGGATGCGCCACCCAGGTGCCGTCGTGGCCATCGCGCGCCTCGCGTTCCTTGTCCGCTCGGACCTTGGCAAACGCTTCCTCATTTGCCTTCAGATCATTCTTGACTGGAATCTGCGCTGCCATCCCGCCCATCGCGAAAATATTACGACGATGACAAGTCCTGATGCAGAGCAACGAATAAGAATGCATGAAGTGCGTCGTCATTGTGATGAGTGCGCGGTCGGCTAAAATGAAATCAGATTTGTTCCGGAATTTTTTGATGCACGAAAAAATGTAGTCCCAGCGGCCGCAGTTTAATCCGGCGGAATGCTCGCGTAACTCGTAGAGTATTTCATCCATCTCGAACGCCGCCGGAATTGTCTCAATCAAGACCGTGGCGCGAATAGTCCCGTGCGGAATGCCCATTTCCTCCTGCGCGAGTTTGAATACAGCATTCCAAATACGCGCCTCGAGGTGGCTCTCCATTTTCGGCAAGTAAAAATACGGCCCGTTGCCGCGTGTGATCAGTTCCTTCGCGTTATGATAAAAAAACAATCCGAAATCGAAGAGCGCGGCGGCCACTGGCTCGCCATCTACGCGCAAATGTTTCTCGTCTAAGTGCCAGCCACGCGGTCGCGGCATCAGAACGGCCACCTCCTCGTTGAGCTTGTACTTTTTGCCCTCGGAATTGGTAAAACTGATCGTGCGCCGGACTGCGTCCCGCAAATTGATCTGGCCTTCGACCATGTTCGCCCATGTCGGCGCGTTCGCATCCTCGAAGTCAGCCATAAAAATCTTCGCACCGGAGTTGAGTGCATTGATGATCATCTTGCGATCGGTCGGTCCAGTGATTTCCACTCGGCGATCCATGATATCTTTTGGGATCGATGGGCACTTCCAGTCGCCGTCGCGGATGTATTTCGTGTCCGGCGAAAAATCGAGCGTTGCGCCGCGATCAAGCGCTACTTGTCGCTCGTGGCGGCGTTTGAGGCACTCCACGCGACGCCGGTTGAATCGCCTATGAAGTTTTGCCACGAACGCGAGAGCGTCAGGCGTCAGAATTTCGGCGTAAGCGGTTGTGACTTTACCGACAATCTCGACTCCATCAGGAACTTCGTAGAGCGATGATTGAGGCATGGGCGAATGTTGGGTTATGCGAATCAGGCCGCTGTGTTGGGATTGGCTTTGTGTGGCATGTCGCGCGCGGTATGAGCTTCGCAATGATCTCCTAGGTACACGAGGCGCAAAGCCGACGTATGCTCGGTGCAACGTTGGCCCAAGCAGGGCCGCTTCGCTTGGGTTCGTCTACTGATTATTCAAAACGGTTTGCGGTGCAGGTTTGCGTACTTCAAGCTGTGCGCTCACCTTCTGTAGGCCAGCTGTAACCGCGTCAATTTGCTTCTGCAAACGCGCGGTGGTCGCTTCTTGCTCCTCGATTCGTCGATGTGCTTTGAGGAACTCATTGAGCAACATCGCGTTCACAGCCTCGGAGCGGACGGAATTTCCGGCCGAAGTTCTCAAAAAGTTTGAGAATTTTTCAGAAACGACCGAGTGGCCATGGACCAAATCGGTGGTTTCTGTGAGTGTGTTTGTATTTCTCAAAGTTTCTGGGGTTCCCAGGTGTTCTACGGAAATTGAAGGAGCGAAGTTCTCAAAAATTTTAAGAAACTTTCAGGAAACGGTCGAGCGGTGACCAGGACTGAATCGGCTGATAGATAGGTGGACTTTCTTCTTTTCCCCGCTGGTGGACCCCGGTGACCACAGGCCTGAAAACGAGACGAACCTCGCGAAAGAAGCGTCGTATGCCGGATTCAGATCTATGTGATTCGCGTTTACGATGATGCTGGCGACGTGATCGAGACGCACGAGCACGCGGGCGAATTCAAGGAGTGGTGGGTGCGATCCGTTGTGATTGCTTACAACACTTTACTGATCGTACACTTCCACAAGTGCAATTCCGGTGGTGCTATTCACACCGCGGACAATGGCGGTGTAGTTGCCCGGTAGCAGGTTTGCGATGATCGCTGACTCGCTTGCCGCAGTCGGAGCGTGGCCGCTGTTCTGAATGTCGCTCACCTGACTGCTACCGATTATGCCGCTGATTATTGTCGTCTGCCAATCGTCGTTGCTAGCGATCAATGCTCCGACTTGATTGTGCAGCTCCAATGTCGGATTAGTGATCCCATGCTGCGTGAGCTCAGGGCCAATGGCACGAATGATCACTCTCTTTGGTCCTGTGCCTTGAACAATGAAACCGCCAATCATCACGTTATCGCCCGTTTGAACAAAGCTGCGAGTGCTGATGTTGCCAAGGATTGACGTTGATGTTGGTGTAATCGTGGGCGTAGCGGTAGCTGTGGCAGTTACGGTACCGGTAGGTGTTGCGGCTGGGGTCCTTGTCGGAGTTGGAGTCGGTGTGGGCGCGGGAGAAGGTCGGGGCGTCTGCGTTGGCGTTGCTGTAGCTGTGGGTGTGGCGGTTGGCGTCGCACCCGTGACGAGCGGGTGCGGGTAGGTGTAAGGAGTGTAACCGGGTTCTGGAGTGTTGCCATTATTGATGGCGTCGCGTCCAATCTGAATACTCGGAGTTATCGCACCTAACAGGACTCCCGGGTTATTCGGAACCGGATGCCAGTCATTGCCCCAGACGTAGATCGGCTCGGCCTGCTGTCGTGGCCATGCTGCGTTACCTGTTCTCTGATTGATCGGCGGATTTCCGCTGATCTGATCGAGGCACAGACCTGTTCCTGGTTGATCAAGGGTCTTGTGCCCAGTTGAATCGGAGTTCTCATCCCACGGATTACTTCCGTTGGATAGTCCCCACGGCTGATAACTGGTTTCGCTCCTGAAATATTCGCATGAAATTCCGTTTTTGTATCCGTGATAAGGGAAGGTATTTCCGTTTCCGTGCAATGTGTTTCCCAAAATTACGCCGGTTCCGCCGCGCAGTCGTATCCCCGTGTCCATCATAAAGTCAGGAGCATAGAAATCGTTAGCATAAACCTCGTAAGACCTCACACTCCGCGCTCTGCCGCCGCTGTCAGTTCCGTGAAACACGAGGTTCTGATTGATGAGCGAGTTATGTCTGAAAACCAGTCGGCCTCCATAAGAGGAATCCGCTGCCGGTGTTCCGCCGAGACCTGTTCCAGTAAACGTGCAATCCTCGATGTAAACGCCCTCACCGCTGCCAAGATGCGTCGAGTCCTCCCAACTGCCGTCCCCGTAATCCATGCCGCCCCAATTCTCGTGAAATACCAGCACGCCCATCTGAGCGTTTGGCTCGTCGAAATAGCAATGGTCAACCACGCCCCGTACGCTGCCGGTCATTTGAATACCACTCGTGGCCGGATGATCGAACGTGATGTGATCTATGCGCACCGAATGCGAGCTGCCGTCAACGTCTATCGTTCCCTTGTTATAGCCCTGTGTATCCTGCGCCATACCGCGCACCGTGAATCCCGTCACTCTGAAATTGCCCGTAATGCCCGTGCAACGCATCATGATCGTGGTTTGGCCGCCACCCTGCTTTGGCACGTTATCGTAAATGATTGTCACGCCCTCTCCGGCACCGGAGAGAGTAATATTCTTCGTGATGTTAATCTGCCTATTCCACGTAAACGTTCCCGCCGGGAGCGTGATCGTATCGCCGTTCTGCGCTTGGCTATCGTGCAGATATTGCACGCTCTGCGGTGTGCCGTCGGAATGGTAAACGGTCGCCTCGCAGTGTGAGGCGAAAAACACGCCCAGAAACAGGACGAGCAAAAATGTCCGGGTCCGTTTCACAATTGATGCCGCGTCAGGTGGAGCCCTGGGTCGAGACGCCCAACGGACTTAGCGCGAGTGGAAGCCTGCCGAAAATTCAAACACCGTGTCAATACATAAATGCAAAATAGACCCGCTTCGCGGCGACCGCTCCGCCCCGTTGGGTTTCAGCGGGTCCTTCCCAGCCACTGCGATGGCGGTGGGTCAGTCCGACTGTCGTGCTTTTCTAGCTTCCGGACGCCTTATAGCGGCACTTCAACGGAGATCTAACTAATCGATGAAGCCAACGGCCCCATTCCCATAGGTTCAGCGTGTTTGCCATGACACCCTACCGTGGCTTATCTCTGTTTCGTTAGGGTTTAATCACGCGCACGTAGCGACCATAAAAGGGGTGGGGAGCGGTACCGTACCAGGCTCCGGGGGGTATGGGTGCTGGGTGGTGGGGTCGCTTACGGAATCGACCATGGACCAGGTCCTTAGGCCTAACGAGTGACCCTGACAGCGAGCGCAGGGTTACCGCATCAATCCATAACATCAGACAATGGACTTAAACGGAGGAATGCCATCAAGCTCGAACGTTTCGACAGTTGCGTCTTTCGGCGCAAGTTGAGTTGCCGCCCGCAGCGCCGCGCGATTGTCGTGCGGTAACGGACGTAAATCTTGACTTCATGGCTTCATGCTATCTAGGGATTCGTTTTTGGCGTATCCCACGCGCGGAAATTTTTCACCATTCTTTAGACTCGCCCTTGTGCCTCCTGCGTCTCGATGGGGTTGCCAGCCGCATCGTAAACGCGGATCACAGCACCATGTGAGCGGCTGCGGCGAGAAAAATGGGAGCGACACCGAGAATTGTATGAAGCAGAAGAAGCCAACTGAGATTCCCATTTGCCAACAAAACCGTTAGTGTCATGACCGGGTGAAGCTATGGGCGAGTGTGGTGTTGACCGACTTCTGGATTTCTCTTAGTGGATCGGCGTGCGTGGCGGCCAGCCATTTTGCCACTCCTCCCCAGGGGTCAACCACGCCCCAGATGGGCGCAGATGAACGAAATCCGAATCCCACATCGCAGTATATACATAGGTCCATCCCCGCTTGACCTTCACGGTTGTCGAAGTGGGCCCAGCAATTCCTGTGCGCGGAACCTTGAACACGGTTAAGACATGCCGCCCGGGTGGCAACCATGTTTGGTACTTGCGGCCCCGTACAATGTTCCCGACGGGCCTGCCGTCGATCGCGAGATTGAAGGCCAAATTCGATCCAAAGTTCGCCGGCCTTAGAACGACTAAACGCCCCGCCGGTCGAGCCCGTCGAGCGGCGGCAGTTTCAATGGAGGCTGCACAAAGAAAAACAAGAATCAGAAAGAGTGTGGTGACGGACGTAAATCTTGACTTCATGCCTTCATGCTTTATAGGGATTCGTTTTTGGCCAGCCTGGCGCGTTCACCCGAATGATAGGCATAGAATGGAAGCCCATCAGAAATCAGATCGACGTCGCGTTTATCGTTGCGGGGACGGACTTCGTAAAGGTGGCGAAGAGGGCAACAGCGAGCTAGCTGAAGCGTTTGGTTAGATGCAACCGGTGCTTCATCGAACGCGTTTGTAGGCGAGTCCTTGCATCCACTGCTCAGTTTTGCCGATCTGGCTATCTGAATTCTTGCTGGTTTCGTGTGGTCCCAAGAAAAGTCTATCTCCACGAATCGCAACGCTACAGGTATCGGTGCCCTGTTCGCCCGAGGATGGTGAGCTAGAAACAGTCGTGAGCCGATTGTCATGGACGCCCCAGGTCCCTGTGGACACATATCGATCGCTTCGGCCTGTGTAAGTGTGATCTGCACGGAATATAATCTCCATGCTGTGGAAACCTTCGGCCTGCCATCTGCCGACGAGTTGCTGATCGAGTGACTGAGCGCGAGCAACGAACGCCGCAAGATCGAAAAGCACTATCGCGAAGACACGAACTAGCATCTAACTATGATTGGACGAATCTTTGTAAAACGTCACGAGGATTTGTCGTAAAGCCTGCAGGATTCGTTGATGCGAGAGGGGTGGATGATTCGGCGTCGGCAATAAAAAACTGGTGGGACTCCCACAAGCTGGGGCTGCGGGGAGCCCACCATGTTCCTTTCAATTCCCTTTACGGAAACTGCGAGGCGAAGTTTCCGAAAAGAAACGCAAGCCGTAAAGCATGCAGGTTGCGTTGATGTGATTGGCGCCACGCTGACAATCAGTATCATATATCAGTGGAAACGGATCTTGATGGCAGATCAAAGTGCTTCATAAGTCATTCGTAATCAGGAATTCGGGGCGTAGCTTAGCTTGGTAGAGCGCGTGGTTTGGGACCACGAGGTCGGAGGTTCAAATCCTCTCGCCCCGATTTTTGTTCTAGGGAGCGATCCACCGCGGCGACCTGCGATAAGCAGCCTCGCTAGTCCCTCGTTTTCCTTCGTGCGCAAAAATCCTAGCCCAAATTCGGCGCGAGCCGCTTTTCGACTGCCGCGACTGGTTCGCCTCGACGCGTCGCGTAATCCACAAGCTGATCGCGTCCGATCTGCCCGACCCCGAAATATTTCGAATCCGGGTGCGAAAAATAGAGCCCGCTCACGCTGGAGCCGGGATGCATCGCGAACGACTCCGTCAGTTTGATTCCTGCATTGTTCTCCGCATCCAGTAAGTCAAAGAGCGTTCGTTTCTCGGCATGGTCCGGACAGGCTGGATAACCGCCAGCGGGCCGGATGCCGCGATATTTTTCGCGGATGAGATCAGCATTCGAAAATTGTTCGTCGCGCCCAAATCCCCAGGCGATGCGAGCTTGTTTATGCAGATACTCGGCAAACGCTTCAGCTAATCGGTCTGCTAAAGCTTTGGTCATGATCGCGCTGTAATCATCGTGCTGACGCTTGAACTCCTCTGCAAGCTCGTCCGCTCCATGAATTGAGACTGCGAATCCGCCGAGATAATCGTGTAGCGGGAGTTTCTGGCCGCCGTTCACCGTTGCGATGTAATCCGAGAGACAATGATTGAATTGTCCAACCGGTTTTTGTATCTGCTGACGCAGAAAATAAAACGTGGCTATCTTTTCAGTGCGGACGTCATTAGCGTAGACATGAACGTCGTCTCCGACGACGTTGGCGGGCCAAAAAGCGCACACGCCGCGCGGAACCAGCAGATTTTTCGCTGCAATTCCTTCGAGGAGTTCCTGTGCATCATCGAAAAGTTCGTGAGCTTGTTTGCCGACCTTTTGGTCGTCGAAAATCGCCGGGTACCGGCCACGCAATTCCCACGCATGAAAAAACGGGGACCAATCGATGTAGGGAACAAGATCTCTCACTGCGAGGGATATTTTGTCCGCTCCATAAACGCGCACTCCCAGAAATTCGGGTTTCGGCGGCGCATAGCTGCTCCAATCAATCGGTGTTCGATTTGCGCGCGCCTGCTCAAGCGTTAGTAGCTTTTTTTCTCGTGTTTTTGCAGCGTGTTGCCGGCGCAAGCGCTCGTAGTCTTCCCGCGTTTTTTTATCGAAGTCCGATTTCAGTTGCTCATTGAGCAATGCGTTCACCACACCCACCGCGCGCGATGCGTCGAGCACATGCACAGTGCTGGCGCGATAATGCGGCGCGATTTTGACCGCTGTATGGGCCCGGCTCGTCGTGGCTCCGCCAATCAAAAGCGGCAGCTGGAATCCTTCGCGTTCCATCTCCTGCGCGACGTGAACCATTTCATCCAGCGACGGCGTGATCAAACCGCTCAACCCGATAGCGTTTGCCTTTTTCTCGCGCGCTGTATCCAGGATCTTCGCTGCAGGGACCATCACGCCGAGATCAATCACGTCGTAGTTATTGCATTGCAGAACCACGCCCACGATGTTTTTGCCAATGTCGTGCACGTCGCCTTTTACAGTCGCCATGACAACGCGCCCCTGCGGTTTCGCATTCGCGGATTTTTCCGCTTCCATGAACGGCATCAGATACGCCACAGCTTTTTTCATCACTCGCGCGCTTTTCACCACCTGAGGTAGAAACATTCTGCCCGAGCCAAACAAATCACCGACCACGCTCATACCAGCCATCAACGGACCCTCGATTACGTCGAGCGGCCGCGCGGATTTTTGGCGCGCTTCCTCAGTGTCGATGTCGATGTAATCGACAATGCCTTTGACCAAAGCGTGCTTCAGACGCTCTTCGACAGGTTGCTTTCGCCACGTTTCATCGGCGACCGGTGTTTTCCCTTTCGCTTTTACGCGTTCTGCGAACTCGATCAGTCGTTCGGTTGCGTCGTCCCGGCGATTTAACAACACGTCTTCGACTCGTTCCCGCAGTTCGGGTTCGATTTCTTCGTAAACTGCGAGTTGGCCGGCGTTCACGATCGCCATGTCCAGGCCAGCACGAATCGCATGATAAAGGAAAGCCGCGTGCATCGCTTCGCGTACGGTGTTGTTGCCACGAAACGAAAACGAAATATTACTGACCCCGCCGCTCACTCGTGTAGCTGGCAGATTTCTTTTGATCCAGCGTGTCGCTTCAATGAAATCGACGGCATAATTGCGGTGCTCGTCGAGACCCGTCGCGACTGTCAGAATGTTTGGATCGAAAATAATGTCGCTTGCTGGAAAGTCTGCTTTTTGGGTCAGCAGCTCGTAGGCGCGCGCGCAGATCTCAATCCTCCGTTGGAAACTGTCAGCCTGACCTTTTTCATCGAACGCCATCACAATAGTCGCGGCGCCGTATCGCCTGATCAGTTGTGCATGGCGCAAAAATTCTTCTTCGCCGTTCTTCAGGCTGATGGAGTTTACGACCGCTTTGCCCTGGAGACATTTGAGTCCGGCTTCGATGACGCTCCACCTCGAGCTATCGATCATGATGGGGATCCGCGCGATTTCCGGCTCGCTGCCTATCAAATTCAGGAATCGGATCATCGCCGCTTCCGAATCGATCATCCCTTCGTCCATGTTCACGTCGAGCAGGTTCGCGCCGCCCTGAACCTGCTGACGCGCGACAATCAGCGCGCCTTCGAAATCGCCGGCCAGAATCAACTTCGAGAATTTTGGCGAACCGGTGATGTTAGTGCGCTCGCCGATTACTGCGAAACCGAACTGCGGCGTGATCTTTAGCGCCTCGAGCCCGGATAATTCCAAGGCGTTTGTGTCAGACGCCATTTTCTTTTTGAACGACGCCGGCCGTGGCGGACGCAATGGATGTTAGCTTGCGGGGCCTACAATCACGTACCGCGTCTGCGATTGCGCGGATGTGTGCGGGCGTTGTGCCGCAGCAGCCGCCCACAATATTCAACCAGCCGTTTGTCACCCAGGCTGTAAGTTTTGGTGCAAATGATGCTGGAGTCTCAGGAAATCCGGTCGGCGAGAGCGGATCGGGTAATCCTGCATTCGGATACGCGCCGACATAAAACGGTGCGATCCGTGAAAGTTCTTCGATAAACGGTTCCATCTCGTCCGGGCCCAGCGAACAATTCAAACCGAGAATAAGCGGTTGCGCGTGCGCGATTGAAACAAGGAATGCCTCCACGGTTTGGCCGCTCAAGTTTCTTCCAGATTTGTCGATCACTGTGCCTGAAATCATCAATGGCACACTGCGGCCAGTTTCTGCAAAGGCGTCGGTGATAGCGAACAATGCAGCCTTGCCGTTCAGCGTGTCGAAAATGGTTTCGACGATGAGAAGATCGACACGGCCTTCGAGCAGCGATTTTGCTTGATCGAAATAAGTTTGACGTAACTGATCAAACGAGACCGCGCGAAATGCCGGATCATTTACGTCAGGTGAGATGGAACCAGCGACGGGAAGGGGACCCATCGATCCGCCGACAAATCGCTGCTGGCCGGTTTCATTCGCTGCCCGGTCCGTAGCGCGACGTGCGATGCGCGCTGCTTGGAAATTAGTTTCATGAACCAGTGCGCGAAGACCGGGATCGTCGGCCACGCGCTGAAAGAATTCCTGGTCTTTGCGCCCAGCGTTCGGTTCGCCCTGGAAAAGAAAATCGTGCAGACCGATCGTTGTTCCGCTGAAGGTGTTCGTTTCGATGATATCCGCGCCGGCTTTGAGATAATTGGAATGAATTTCCTCAACCACGTGCGGCTGCGTTAGGTTTAATAGTTCAAGACTGCCTTTGAGGTCTTTACCTTGCCAATTGCGGAACCGCTCGCCGCGGTAATCTGCTTCCGACAATTTGTAGCCCTGGATCATTGTTCCCATTGCGCCATCGAGCACGACGATCCGCTCGCGCATCAACGCTTCCAGAGGATGAACTCCGTTAATCGCCATAAAGTGTCTGGCAACTAAACCGCGTTTTGTGAGGCAATCAAGGAACAAATTGACGCATCATGATGCGTAGATGTGTTGAAAACTCTTGCTCGCTTGCCAAGGCCATAGCCTTGGCGAAGGCTGGTGCTCCTGCTCATGATCGTAATCGACAAACGATCGGAATTGCGGTTCCGGCGATAGCAACGCCGAAACAAGGCCGAAGGCATGTCAGATGCCCGACATTCTTGGGTAGGGAGCGTCACTCCCGTGCGCGCAGTTTTGGCGGCCAAAGGACTGCTCGCTCCACCTGCGCAGCCGGATTGTTGTAGAGGCGG
>DATFXP010000102.1:0-22864 GCA_035315785.1 Candidatus Udaeobacter sp.
CTCCATTGCCGGGGAAAGGGCAGCCCAGCGCGAAAAGGACACATTCACGTTCGAATTCTTCGATGCCGGACACGTGCTTGGCTCCGCCGGAATAATGCTGCGCGCCAAAGGCGAAACAGTTTTCTACACCGGCGACGTCAATTTGGACGACCAAACCATCATGCAGGCGGCAGTTTTCCCCGAGGAGAAAATTGATGTGCTCATCATGGAATGCACCCGCGGTGATCACGCGAAACCTGAAGGTTGGTCCCGGGCCAGTGAAGAGCGACGCCTGGCGGACGCGCTGGCAGCTGCATTCGAGCGTGAGGCGTGCGTGCTGATACCGGTGTTTGCTTTAGGCAAAACACAAGAAGTCCTCGCGATGCTCTATCAGTTTCGCCGTCAGCGACTCTTACCCGAATTTCCAATTTATATTGGCGGACTCAGCTCAAAATTCACAGACATCTACGATCGCCGCACCCACACGACCCGCCGGCAATTGCCGCGGCTGATACTCATGAGAGAAGCAGCGCCGTTCATCTTGAATGATGAAACCGTGCGCGATACCGCAGTGCGCGGCGGACGTGTGTACGTTCTCTCCAGCGGGATGATGATTCCCAAAACGCTATCCAGCGTTTTTGCACGACGAATCATCGAAAATCCGCAGCACTCGATCTTTTTTGTCGGCTACGCCAATCCAGAGTCGCCAGCTGGCCTT
Organism: Candidatus Udaeobacter sp.; assembly: GCA_035315785.1. Lineage (GTDB taxonomy): Bacteria > Verrucomicrobiota > Verrucomicrobiia > Chthoniobacterales > UBA10450 > Udaeobacter. Next base: position 698 of record DATFXP010000102.1, read on the forward strand.
CTGCGCGAGGCGGGCCAAGGTGGCGAAGTTGCCCTCGATCCCGATAAGCCGCCGCAGCGCATCCGCTGCAACATCGAACAGTTCCAGTTCAGCGCGCATGCCACACGCGAGTCGCTCATCGATTTTGCAAAAAAGGTTTCACCGAAAAAAATTCTTCTCGTGCACGGTGACCTTCCAGCCGTCGAATGGATGCGCACCACACTATCGAGCGAACTTTCCGACTCGGAGGTAATTGTACCCACGCCGGGCGTGGAGGTAGAGTTGTAGCGGCGCCTCTATGAGCGCCGATTCATGTTAAATTCGTCACGGCGGTCATAGACCGCCGCTACAGTGCGCATGAAGATTGTCTCGTGGAACATCAACTCGCTGCGCAAACGCCAGGATCGCCTGTTTGTGTGGCTCGAGGCAATACAACCAGACATTGTTTGCCTGCAGGAGACCAAATGCCCGGACGCACAATTTCCGGCGCTCGCTTTGCAAGCTGCTGGTTATCGTTCGGCATATCATGGAGAGAAATCGTACAACGGCGTAGCAATTCTTGCGAAGAAAGAGCTGCACGGGGTGAGGGTGTCGCTTTGTGATGAGATAGTCGATCCGCAGGCGCGTGTCATCGCAGCGAGCGTCGGCCAAGTGCGCGTATTCTCAATTTACGCACCTAATGGACAAGCTGTTGGCTCGCCGGCCTATCAATATAAACTGCAGTGGTATCGGCGGCTTCGAAACTGCCTTGCGAGAGAAAAATTTGCCGACCTCGTTGTGTGCGGAGACTTCAATGTCGCTCCTGAAGACATTGATGTTTACGATGCCGAGCTTTGGCGCGGAGCCATCATGGCGTCGGAGGGCGAACGCGCTGCTTTTCGCGATTTGTGCAATCTCGGCTTGCACGACACCCTTCGAATCCATCACAAGGAAGGAGAACTTTTCAGCTGGTGGGATTATCAAATGCGCGCCTTCGAAAAAAATCGCGGACTTCGTATTGACGCCGTTCTGGCGAGCGAAAGCTTGGCGAAAAAATGCATCGCCTCCGGGATTGACCGCGAAATGCGCGCTGGAAAAGACCCTTCCGATCACGTGCCTGTGTGGGCGGAGTTTCCGACCTAAGAACATCAATGCCTAACAACTCGCATCTTCGCGTTTCCAATCCTCCGCCAAAGCCGCTGCTGATCTGGGACGGCGACTGCGATTTTTGCAGGTTATGGATCGAGCGTTGGCGTGAAACGACCATCGGCAAAGTCGATTACATCACTTATCAGGAAGTGGCTGACCGCTTTCATGAAATTCCGCCGGATGAATTCAACCGCTCGGTAGTTTTAATCGAACCGGACGGGACAGCGTTCTTCGCAGCGGAGGCCGTGTATCGCTCGTTGGCGTATCGGCGGTCGCGTGAATGGCTGGCGTGGAGCTACAATCATGTCCCCGGGTTCGCGGCTGTTTCCGAAACCGGCTACGCCTTGGTTGCTCGCCACCGAAAATTTGCGTTAGCGGTTACGCGATTGCTGTGGGGCAAAGACGCCAGGAGCCCCACTTATGTTTGGGCGCAGCGCTGGTTCCTGCGTGCACTCGGCGCGATCTACTTAATCGCGTTCGTATCGCTTTGGGTCCAGGTAGACGGACTTGTCGGCAGCAACGGGATGTCACCCGCCAACCAATTCCTGCCAGCAGTTCACGGACAAGTCGGATCAGAGGCTTACGGACTACTACCAACTCTGTGCTGGTTTAACTCGAGCGATGCGTTTCTTCATTTGCTCTGCGGCAGCGGAGTGTTCATTTCGTTCGTGTTGATTTTTGGGATCGCTCCGGCGGTTTCACTCGTTGCTCTTTTCGTTTTGTACTTGTCGCTCACAATTGCAGGACAAGTCTTTTTCAATTTTCAATGGGACGTGCTTCTGCTGGAGACCGGGTTCTTGTCGATCTTTTTCGCGCCGTGGCAGCTGTGGCCACGGGAGTTGCTACTGTTGCGACGATCACCGCCGCCAGCTACGGCGCCGGTTTCGCGTGTCGGTTTGTTTTTGCTCAAGCTTCTTTTGTTCAAACTGATTTTGATGTCCGGCGTAGTGAAGTTAACCAGCGGCGACGATAGCTGGTGGAACCTGACGGCACTGGATTACCATTACTGGTCGCAACCGCTGCCGACAGTGTTCGGCTGGTTGGCGGACAAAAGTCCCGAGTGGTTCAAACATTTTTCCGTCGCGTTTTGCTTGGTAGTCGAAATCATCGTGCCATTTTTCATTTGGGCGCCGCGGCGGCTGAGATTGATAGCCGCCGGACTACTGATTTTTCTTCAACTCGCGATCGCTATCACGGGAAACTATTGCTTTTTCAATCTGCTCACCATCGCGCTGTGTTTATTGCTGGTCGACGATTCGGTGGCAGTGACGAACCGCTGCGCCGTAAGTGACAAAAACGTCGGCGCGCTCGGCGACCACGCCCTACCACAACGATTGTGCACTTACACTGGCATATTCGTAATCATCGTAACCTTACCGATCAATGCGTGGCTAATCCTTAGCGCATTTAAACCGCTGAGTCGACCACCGCGTGCGCTGGCGAATCTTTACGAAAGGCTCGAAGCATTTCGAATTGTGAACGGTTACGGCCTGTTCCGCGTCATGACGAAAGACCGTGGCGAAATTATCCTCGAAGGCAGCTCCGACGGGATTGACTGGCTGCCGTACGAATTCAAATGGAAACCCGGCGACGTGAAACGCGCGCCTGGTTGGTGTGCGCCGCACCAGCCGAGACTCGACTGGCAAATGTGGTTTGCCGCTTTGGGGACGCCGCGTGAAAGTCCGTGGTTCGTCGCATTGATCCTAAGATTGCTCCAAGGCTCGCGTGACGTGAACGGGTTGCTTGCGAACAACCCATTCCCGGAACAACCGCCGCGTTACATTCGCTCGATGTTTTATCGCTATCGGTTTACGACAGTGGAAGAGCTCCACCAGACCGGCGCGTGGTGGAAACGTGAAGAGCTTCGCGAATACCTGCCGACGCTTTCGCTGGAACAGTTCCGCTAAATCGTGACGCAGGCGATCTTGTCTGCTCCCAAGGGAAGGCGCTAACCTTGAGCAGTGTCCACTGCCACGTATATTGGCCGCGCAATGGCGAAGGAAGAACAGATTATTACCGAGGGTACGGTGACGCAGGTTTTGCCCGGAACGATGTTCCGCGTCGATCTTCCCGGCCAACGCAACGTCCTTGCCCATATTTCAGGCAAAATGCGCAAACATTTCATCCGGATCGTGCCCGGCGATAAGGTTTCGGTGGAACTGTCGCCATACGATCTCACAAAGGCGCGAATCATTTTTCGCGAACAGTAAGCTTCAGTTTTCACGCTCGTCCAAGACGTTAGGCGTTGACGCGAAAAAACGTTCAAGCCAAAGGAGTCCGCACCAATCGCGCGCCGCGTTTATTGATTTGAGACAAGTCGGTGTTTGCCCATTTAGCAAAGCACGCGGATAGTCGAACCGAACAAACTAACTGGAGATTACCAATGGCAGAACAAAACATACCAGGACAACAGACGACACCGGCGAACGCCGATGCGCAGAACAAATTGCAAAGCAGCAAGGAACATGCTCGTAAAGCAGCGGAAGATTTGAAATCAGCCGCAGGTGCTTTCGCCGAAGAGTACCGTGGAAAAGCGGAGCAGGCGTGGGGCGAAGCGCGCGGCAAAGCAGAACAAGCCTGGGGCGATGCCAGAAGCCGCGTTCGAACATTTCAGGAAGACGCCGAGCAGTACGTCCGTGAGAATCCAACAAAAGCAGTATTCACGGCACTCGGTATCGGGTTCGTGCTGGGCCTGATCTTCCGCCGTTAATTCGAAAGCGCTGCGGAAATGAGCAGCGAGAGCCCTCCATCTCGCAATCCTGCGGGACATTCCGGTTTACTCGACAACGCGCTGGGACTGCTCAGCGCGATGATAGAATTTTTCGAGGTCCGGTTTGCCGTGCTTGCGGAGGAATCCAAATACGCGGCGCTGCAATTGCTAATATTGGTAGGCTGCGTTATCGCGGCGCTGGCGCTTTGCTTGATGGGTTATGTTTTCCTCGTTGTCAGTGCGGTTGTAGGCATCGCGCATTTGTTAGGGACTTCCTGGCCAGTGGTGGCGCTGGTTGTTGCCCTGATGCATTTCATCATCGCGGGGGTGCTATTGCTGGTGGCGCGCAGCCGGATCACCAAACCGATGTTGCAAGATACCCGTGACGAACTAAAGAAAGATCGCGAATGGCTGAAAACTCTGAATCAACCGACGAGTTAAAAGGGGAAATCGCAGGTTCCCGAGAGCGGGTGGCTCGCGAGTTGCAAGGCCTGCGTTACGAATTGGATTTCCCGGCGAAATTTCGCAGGTCTTTCCAGAAACAGACGGGTTCCTGGATCACCGCGGCAGCGGCCGTCGGGGCACTGATCGCGTTAGCGCCGATGCGGAAAAAGAAAGTTTATGTGGACGCAAGGAGCCCGCGGAAGAGTGATAGGAAACTGTTGGAGACGGGGCTTGCAGTGGCGGCTTTAAAGCTCGTGGGTAACCTGGCCCGGCCGGTCATCATGGAGTTTGTCAAAAAACGGTTTTTTTATTCTGGCGAACCTTCACGCGCCAGGAAATAATGCGCCATCTTTCTCCTGGGTTCTGTGGTATCCCGTGAGATGGATGAATAATTCGCTGCATCAATGTCAGAAGTTTTAGCTCCTTCCTTCGAATCGCACCCCCTGCCCCACGTAGATACCTATCTTGAGCTTGGCCAAAAGGCCGGCGCTTCAGACGTTCACATCGGGGTGGCCGCGCCACCGATCTGGCGAGTCCATGGGACGCTACAGCCCATGTGGCCTGACGCACCAGTTCTGACCGGCGAACAAACCGTTGCGCTAGCAGAGGCGTTCATGCCGGAAGTGTACAAGGACGAACTCAACACACGCGGCGATTCTGACTTCGCGTATGAGAACGAACACGCTCGTTATCGAGTGAGTGTCGTTAGACAGCGGCTGGGCGTCGAGATCGTGTTTCGGGTGATCAATTCCTACGTTCGGACCATGGACGACCTGGGATTGCCCGAGCAGCTTAAGTTGCTTACTCGCTATCAGAATGGTCTCATCCTCGCCACAGGTACGGTAGGCACTGGCAAATCAACGACGCTTGCCGCAATGATTCAGCAGATCAATACCGACCGGAACGATCATCTCATCACGCTCGAGGATCCGATCGAATACGTCATTCACTCAAAGAATTGTCACGTCAGTCAGCGCGAGGTTTTTACCCACACTGAGTCATTCGCCACCGCGTTGCGCGCGGCGCTGCGAGAGGATCCTGACGTGATCATGGTCGGTGAAATGCGCGACTTGGAAACGATTTCGCTTGCGATCACCGCCGCCGAAACCGGCCACCTTGTTCTGGCAACCCTCCATACTGCGAATGCTTCGCGCACACTTGATCGATTATTGGATGTGTTTCCGCCCGAACAACAGGAACACGTCCGGGTTATGGTCGCTGAGTCGCTGCGCGGCGTCATTAGCCACCAATTAATCCCGCGCAAGGATGGAACCGGTCGAGTGCTCGCCCTTGAGATTCTCACCAACACACCTGCTGTCGCCAATGTAATCCGCGAAAACAAAACCTTCATGTTGCCCGGTATAATTCAGACCGGAAAGAAGCAAGGCATGCGATTGATGGATGACACATTGATCGATCTTTACCAGCGCGGTTTGATCGACGCAGACGAAGCCTACGCACGCGCCGAGCAAAAAGATATTGTGCGGCAACAGCTGAACATATGATCACAAACCATGCAGATAGCGCTGTCTTCGCGGGTAACCAACCTCATGCTGACAGTTCGCAATCCGCGATTCTCCCATGGCTTACATTAACCAATTTCTGGAACTCGTAGTCCGGCAGGGCGCTTCGGATTTGCATATCGCAGAGGGCGAACCGCCAAAGATGCGGACGCATGGTGACATCATGCCGGTTCGGTCCGAGCCGATTTCGCACGATGAAGCCATGCGGATGTTGAGCGAGATTTGCGGCCCACGTAACTGGGAATTTTTCGAGCAACACGGCGATCTCGACTTTGCCTACCAGATGGATGAGCACTCTCGCTTTCGAACCAACTACTTCAAGCAATCAGAAGGGTACGCCGCGGCATTTCGACTGATCCCCACAAAAATCTCGTCCCTCGAAGAGCTGGGTGTTCCAACAGTCGTGAAGGATTTCGCCTATTTGCGCGGTGGCCTCGTGCTCGTCACTGGACCCACTGGTTCGGGCAAGACAACAACGCAGGCTGCGCTGCTCGACTTCATTAATGAAAATTTTTCCAGGCACGTAGTGACGATCGAAGAGCCGATCGAATTTGTGCACGATAACAAGCAAAGTGTCATTACCCAACGCGAAGTACCCACAGATTCAACTTCGTTTGCCGCTGCCCTAAAGGCTTCGTTGCGTCAGGATACTGACATCGTGCTAGTTGGGGAGATGCGCGACCTGGAAACAATCGCGCTCGCTTTAACCGCAGCCGAAACCGGCCTGCTCGTATTCGGCACGTTGCATACAAACAACGCGCGCAAAACCGTCGATCGCATGGTCGATGCTTTCCCCGCTGACCGACAGTCACAGGCGCGCGCGATGCTGGCAAACTCACTTCGCGGGGTGGTAGCGCAATTGCTTCTGAAAAGATCGGATCGTCCGGGGCGCATCGCCGTAAACGAGATTCTCATAACGAACCCAGCGGTCTCCGCGATCATCCGCGAAGGCGCCACGCACAAGCTGCAGGACATAATCGTTTCCGGCAAAGCACACGGAATGCAGTTTATGGATGATGCTATTTGGGCGTTGCTGGAAAAAGGCATTGTGTCTCCGCATGAAGCGTTCATGAAAGCGATCGACAAGAGCCGCTTCAAACCGTTTCTCTCGACCGAGGAAGAAGCCCTGGCCAATGCCGCCGGCGGCATCCGCGACGACGAAAGACGGCCTCCTGGTAATTTGCCCAGATCGTTCGGTACTCGCCCGCAGGTGCGGGCGCGCTAACTCTTACGAACACACGCCGCGATTCGACGAGTTTCTATACGAGCATCGCGCCTTTCTTGAAGAACAGCGCAAGCTTGAGGATCAACAAAAGGAGATTGATGCTCTAAAGAAGAATTGAAAGAACAGCGATGCTTTATCCGGAACATCAGTGACCAGAGAGAGGTTCAAATGCGCTGAGGACAGCGCACTCCTACAGCAGTCAGTATCAATCATTCGCCCACCTTCAACACCGCGGTCGCGCTCAGTTTGCCGGCTCGGAACAGGTCGAGCGCTGTGTTAGCTTCTTCTAACGCGAATGTTTCTGTGTACGTGCGAATCGGCACGCAGGGTGCGATTTTAAAAAATTCGTCACCGTCGCGTCGGGTAAGGTTTGCCACTGACGTAATCAGACGTTCCTCCCATAAGTCGACGTATGGAAACGAAGGAATATCGGTCATGTGAATCCCTCCACACACTACGATGCCGCCCTTGGCGAGCGCGCGGAGCGCTGCCGGGACGAGTGGACCGACCGACGCAAAAATGATCGCCGCATCGAGTTTTTCCGGCGGCGCTTCGTCGGAACCGCCGGCCCAAACCGCGCCAAGTTTTTTCGCCGCTTGCTGTGTTGCTTTATCGCCCGGTCGAGTGAACGCGAAGAGTTCGCGCCCTTCGAAAACGGCAATTTGTGCAATCAAATGCGCGGCGTTGCCGAACCCGTAAATGCCAAGGCGATGTGCATCGCCGGCTTTGCGATACGATCGGTAACCGATCAGTCCCGCGCAAAGCAATGGTGCAACCTCGACGTCGTTGTAGAGCTCAGGCAAATGAAAACCGTACCGCGCATCCGCGACGGTAAACTCGGCGTAACCACCATCGATAGTGTAACCGGTGAATCGAGCGTTATCACAAAGATTCTCTCTGCCGGACCGGCAATACGCGCAATCGCCATCGGTCCAGCCAAGCCATGGGATTCCCACACGATCTCCAATTGCGAAGGTGGGAGCGGCCTTGGTGCCGCGACTGTTAGGACGCTCAGATCCCTCCGGCATTTCTTCGCCGATTTCTTCGACTCGTCCGACAATCTGGTGACCAAGAATTAATGGCAGCTTCGGATTGGGCAATTCGCCATCGACCACGTGAAGGTCAGTGCGGCAAATTGCGCAGGTGCTGACACGCACGAGCAGTTGTCCCCTGCCCGGTTTCGGTTTCGGCACATCACGCAACTCCAACGGTCGTTTCTGTTCGTTAAGAACCATCGCGCGCATAAGCTAAACAGTCTCCTAATTACTCTTACTCACGCTCCTGCTCGCACTGCTGAGACTGCTCAAGCTCGCAAGGACGGGCAAGAGCAAGAGGATGAGTAAGAACCCTAGCGTGCTCCGGCTGGTAGAGGTCCCATCTCGCCTTTGCGCGGGCCTGCCGCATGTTCACCTTCATGCTCATGGTAGTGGGCGCTACGGAGGAACGGCACCTTATCGAGCACATGCTCCTGGAACCATTCGAGCCAGAGATAGATAACTGGTGTGACGAACAAAGTGACCAGCTGTGAAAAAATAAGTCCCCCTACAATCACCAAGCCTAGTGGACGCCGCGAAGCCGCATCCTGACCGAATCCCAATGCAATCGGGATCGCGCCCATGAGGGCGGCGAGTGTGGTCATCATGATGGGGCGGAACCGCTCAACGCTGGCTTCGTGAATGGCGGAGCGGAGATCCCAGCCTTCGTCGATTCGTTGCAGCGCAAAATCGACCACCATGATTCCGTTTTTCTTCACAATTCCTAACAAAAGAAACAGTCCGATGACACTGTACAGCGAAAGCACCGAATGGAAAATATACAATGTGGCCAGCCCACCGACGACTGCCGGGACAATGGCCGGGAACAAAACCGTGAACGGATGCACATAGCTCTCATAAAGAATTCCCAGGATCACATACATGACGAAGATTGCCGCGAGCAGCAGCAGGGGCAGGGATTGAAACAACTGTCTGAACACGAGCGCCTCTCCCTGGAAGGTTCCCTGTACGGTTGGATAATGCGGCTGAATCTGCGCCACAGCATCCTCAATGTACTTCGTAGCATCGCCAATAGCGGCATCTGGCAACAGGTTGAAATTGAAAGTGACACTGGTGAACTGGTTGAGATGGTTCACGGCCTGCGGGCCAATAACTTCTTTGGTTGATGTTACAACACGAAGTGGAACAAGACTCGCCATGTTACTTGAGGTCGTGGCGATGGTTCCCCCACCCGATCCGCTCGCGCTGAAATTGCCGCTCGTGCTACCGCGGACGTAGAGATCGTCCAGGTCTTCAGGATGCGCTCGGGCGTGGTCTTTAACTTCAAGGATGACCTGGTACTGATCGTCTGGCTGCTTGATGAGATAGATATAGTTTTGGGAGTAGGCGTTGCGCATCAGGCTTTGAATCGCAGAAGTGGAAACGCCATACGTCGCGGCGCGATCGCGGTCGATGTCGATCCTAAGGTTGGGTGTGTCGTGGTAGTAATCGGAGCGAACACTGGCAAAGCCCTTGAACTGTTGAAGTTTCTTCAACAATTCGTCAGCCATCGCGTAAACTTCCTGGGGCACGATGCCGCTAATAGTATAGGCATACTGACCCTGGCTTTGGCTTGTGGCGCCAACGCTAATCTGCAGCACCGGACTCGGGGTTAACACTGCGGTGATTCCCGGAATAGAACCGATCGACTTTTGCAGTCGCAAGACAATTTCGTCGACGGGCGGACGCTCACTGCGCGGCTTTAAAAAAAGGAACAACAACCCCTGCGACAATGGCCCGCGCGATGCAAAACCGGCGAGCGTAAAAAATTGACCGACGGCTGGATCCTCCTGGATTTTTTTGTTCACCTGCTCTTGAAACGCCCGCATTTGCGCTGGCGAGGTGCCTTCCTGGGCGATGAACAAGCCACGAATGAAACCGCTGTCACCCCGCGGGATCAATGTGAACGGCAAATGAGTGAAGAAGAACCAAAGACCAAGAATACACGCGAGCAGGATTGGCACAGCAAGCCATGCGCGATCAAGAAACTTATCGAGCAGCCTGCCGTAGGTAGCGATCACACCCTGAATGAAATTGCTGGTATGCCGCTCCATCCAGGCCCGTTTATGGCCGGCTCTGCGCTCACCGAGGATGCGAGCGCACATCAGCGGCGTGAGCGTCAACGACACGAGGCCTGAAGCAAGAATGGCCACGATGATGGTCACGGAGAATTCGCGAAAGATGCGTCCAAGCAGTCCGGGAATGAAAACCAGCGGAATGAAAACTGCGGCAAGCGAAAGCGTCATCGAAAGGATGGTAAAGGAAATTTCGCCGGCGCTGTTGAAAGTCGCTTTAACGATTGGTTCGCCGTGCTCGGCCCGGCGCACGACGTTTTCCAAAAACACAATGGCGTCATCGACCAGAAAACCAATGGCCAGAGTCAGCGCCATCAAAGTGAGATTGTTGATGGAAAAATCCAGCATGTACATCACGGCCACGGTGAGCAACAAGGACATCGGCAAGGCCACCGCCGGGATCAGCGTGTCAGTAGCGCGCCCGAGAAACACGTAGATCACGATAACTACAAGCACGAACGCGATCATCAGCGTCCATTTCACTTCATCGGCGGAGTTAACGATGGTTTGCGAACGGTCGTACACCGGCGTGAATTGGATCGAGCCTGGTAAACTCGCGCGAAGTTCAGGGAACAGGGCTCTGACGGAATTTGCCACTTCGACTGCGTTTGCTCCTGCCTGCCGTGAAACGGCTAGCACGACTACCGCGCGTGCCGGCTTGTAACCACGCATCCAGAAAAAGCGCGAGATTCGTTCATCTTGAACGCTTTCGCGCACATCAGCTACATCCTGCAAATAAACCGGCCTGCCGTCGGGGTTGCGCGCCACGATCAGGTTTCGATAGCCGTCAGCGTGGTCGATCTGTCCATTGGGTTGCAGGACAAACGTACGATGGGGGCCATCGAATTGCCCTGCGCCGGAATAGACGGTTCCCGCTTTGATCCCGCTGGCCAAATCGTCCATCGTCAGGCCGCGCACTGCGAGCGCGGAGGGGTTCGCCTTGACGCGAATCGCGCCTTGCACTCCGTATATGCTCACTTGCGATACGCCGGGCAGGATGTTGATACGCTGCGCTACAACGGTAGACGCATACTTGTACAGGTCTCCATCGGTTAATGTGTCCGACATCAGGCCTAACAAGTAAACCGACTGGTCGTTCGGGTTCGTTTTTGTGAATGTGGGCGGACTCGGGAGATCGATTGGCAACCTGCCGGTGGCGCGTTGGATAGCTGCCTGCACGTCCGTCGCGGCGTCCGTGATGCTTTTGCTAAGGACAAATTGCAACGTCAACGACGTGGTGCTTTGCGTGCTCGTGCTGGTAATGATGTCGAGTCCGGGAATCTGCAAAAATTGTTTCTCTAACGGGGTGGCAATGTTGTTTGCCATCGTTGTCGGGTCCGCGCCGGGATATGAGCAGCTGACCTGAATCACCGGATAATCGACAGCTGGAAGATCGTTGACGGCCAGCTTACCGTAGGTCGCGACACCCGCCACTATGACTGATAAGGTAAGCAGTACGGTCATTACCGGACGGCGAATAAACGGCCCGGAGAGTCCCGAGCCTTTGACTGGAACTAACTTTGCGGTTGGATGCCGGTGCTCCTCGGCAAACGATCTGGACCCGCGGCGGTCACGATCTTTCACTTGGCGTTCGCCATCACCGTCATGTTGCTCCGCGTCATTCATACGACGTTGCGCTTTTTGAACCGGCAGCACTGTCAGACGCGTATGGTTGCGGCGCGATTTTCGCTCCTGGAGCAAGCGCAAGCTGGCCGGTGACAACTACCATCTCGTCTGGCTTTACACCGTTCTCGATTACGGTCAGATCGCCCTCTTGGCGTTGCCCAGGCGTGACAGGACGAAGCTCGACAGTGTTGTCCGATTTCACTACGAATACGAATGGTCCCGCCTGGCTAATCTGCACGGCTTGCGTTGGCACAAGCGTGGCGTCCTTGAGCGTGTCCAGAATGAAACGGACGAGGACAAACTCGGATGGCCAAAGCCCGCGATCGGGATTCGGTGTGACCCCGCGAACTTTCACGGTTCCAGAGCCCGGTTGCACGGCCTTATCGATGAAATACAAATCGCCAAGCCGCGGTGTGATCGAACCATCCGCCAGGTACGTTTGTACTTTTACGTTCGGACCGCCGAGGTATTTTCGCACCAGCGGCAGATCGTTCTGGGCCACGGTGAAGTCCGTGTAAATGGGGTCCAAGCCCTGTATTGTGACAAGAGACGAGCTGGAAGGTCCGACCAGATTGCCGACATCAACATTGCGAAGACCAATTCGTCCATTGATGGGCGATTTGATGTAGCAGAAATCAAAGTTTACCTGAGCAGCTTCGACTGCTGCCTGCGACTTTTGCGCATTTGCCAGAGCAGTGTCGTAGTCCTGCTGCGAGACCACCTTTCTCGCACGAAGGTCCTCCTGCCGCTTCAGGGTCACCTGATCTAATGCGGCTTGGGCTTTCGCCTGATCGAGAACCGCTTGAAACGGACGCGGGTCAATCGTGAAAAGCGAATCGCCTTTCTTCGCGTCGGAGCCATCCTGGAAATGGCGCGCGATGATCACACCACTCACCTGCGCCTGCACTTGCACGGTTTCGTAAGCTGCACACGTGCCGATCTCATCCAGGTAAAGCGGCACGTCCTTTGTGATAACTTTGGCAACAGTCGCCGGACGCAGAGGAGGCTGAGCAGCTTTAGCCTCGGTGGCTCTGTGTTGATAAATTCGGTAGGTGACAAACCCTGCCAGCAGGATGAAAAGCAGGTACGCCCACTTCGGAATTCTCTGATGCGAAGTGCGGGCTTGTTTCGTTTCGGGCCTGGTCGAGCGCTTTGGAATGCCGTAATCCATGATTTTTTGATCGCTCACCGGCGCATTGACTTTCATTTGGACCCCCTGCGAATTGTCCCTTTCTTTGGAATCGAATCTCCGCGCTCCATCTGGCCGTTGTGGTCAGCCAACCGGCGCCCCCCGGCTTTCTCGCCGCGGGAGCGGATCTTATCGCTTTTCTCAGCGCGATCTCGGATACGCGCCAGCACCTTCATGCACATTTGGAGATGGGAGTTTGGAATATCCGCCAACAGTTCATGCCGCAGTGTGCTGGCGCTTGAATTGATCTCGGCAATGACGCGCTGTGCGCGGCAGCCCAGCAGCACCATCTTACAGCGACGATCCGATGCTGAGTTGGTGCGAGTAATCCAATTTTCACGCTCCAAGCGATGCAGCAGTGTCACCACGGTTGGCTCTTCCACACCCAGCCGCGCGGCAATCTCAGCCTGGGTTAGCGCGTCTCCGGCCAACGACAAATGCATTAGCGTGCGCCATTTCGCCTGGCTCAGGCCCATCGGCTTCAGACGTTCGTCCAGTTTTTGCCGCCATGCACGCGCCGTGCCATGGAGCAACTGGCCAAATTTTTCCGTTGTGTCGCCCGGGAACATAACTCTTCAGATCAAATTGGTTAGTATGCTAACCAATTCTAATCCGAGAATCTGTCAATCCTCGTTCCCCGGCGCCACTTTGAAGAGAACCATCTCGCGTTTGCTGTAATCCCGTACACGCGCAATGGGCCGCGCGCGCAGCGGTGCCCAATCTGTTGCAGCTAATGCCTCCGCTTCATTCTTATTTCGAACGAGAAAGTAGCGCACGTTGTGTGGCAAAGTCTTCACGGAGCACACGTATTGCACCGGTGCCTTCACATAAAAAAAGACCGGCTGATAATCCGGGTTCACGGCGTAGAGCGTCTCGGTTGGAGGCACAACCGCATTGATTTCCGCCGCGGCGGTCTTTACCTGTTGCCTGCTTCTTAAGATAATCGCAGTAACCGGATAACCGATCGCCCCAATCACCAACCCCACGGCAACGAACGCGGCCACAACCTTAATCCAAACGCCTTCGTCTCTCATCCAGCGTCGCGGGGATTGAAATGCGTTGCTGGCGCAGATCATGCCTAATAGCCACGATGCTGGAACTATTGCCGGCATGCTGTACCGGGGCAGCGCGCTGGGAACGAGATTGATCGCCAAAAATGGTACTACAATCCCCCAGGACAATGCGCTCGCCAGACGTTGTTCGCTTTGCTTCGGCAATTTTGAAAATCGTGCAAACGGGAACAGAAGACACCACGGGAGAAAGTAGATGAGCGCGCGGGGAACGTTTTGGATCCAATCGAAGAACTTGAAATCGACACCCTTCAATCGTCCTGCGTACTGACCGAACCACTTCTCGATCGCAACCTGCGATGTCGTGCTGTAGACGAAGGGGATTGCCCATGCCGCCGCGATCCCAAACATGACGACGAGCCCTACAAGGTGTGCTGGATGAACAAGAACCCGCCAGTCTTTCCAATAGGCCACAACGGCTATTACAATCCCGTAGAAAAAAACAAGATACGTCGGTCCTTTTGCCAGCAAACCAAGTCCGAGAAAAACAGATGCCGGAAGCCACATGAGCCACGGCGACTTCTTTTGAAGGAAGAAGCTCAACCAAAAAATAATCGCCAACCCACAAAGAGACACATACAAGCCTTCGATCTCAATCAGCCGGCCTTTCTCGATGATGCCGATGTTCGTCAACCAGATCATAGCCGCGATGATCGAGCTTCGCGCGCCGAGGCTCGCCCGCGCGACCGTGACGAACGCAATGGCTACGGCAAGGACCGAAAGAGCCGACGGCAGTCGCGCCGTCCATTCGTTGCGTACGCCAAAAAACTTGAAGGATGCCGCTACGAGCCAGTTCACCAGTGGCGGCTTGCGGTAATAGGGATTACTACCCACTTGCGGAACGATATAGTTTCCCGTCTCAAGCATCTGAATAGCCGGTAAAATTCGGCGTCCTTCTTCCCCTTTGATCGCGATCGAACCGAGCGCAGGTATATAGATTGCGGCCCACACGAGCACCACCGTCGCGGCGGCTCGAAGCCGCGAATTGACTAGATCTTCAATGCTCAATTGTTGCAGGCGATTTATCCGAAGCTGAGGACCGGACGTCAAATCAAACCGATCCGCCGCTTGACGCGAAGGGTTGGCAAACGTAACCTGTATCCCTAGTCCGCGCGCTGATCGGAGTGGGAACTGGTGTCCCACTCTTTTTAGTCTGCGGGCTGCATGTTTTATATGAACGCTGAATTTATCGCCATGCTCGATTACCTAGAGCGGGAGCGCGGAATCAAACGCGAAATCCTGCTCGAAGCGGTATCGAATGCCCTGCTCTCGGCCTCGAAAAAGAGCGTTGGGGCTTCCCGCGATTTGCGCATCGACATCAATCGCAAGACCGGCGAAATCCGCGCCCTCGCAAATTTGGTTGTCGTTGACCAGGTAAGCAATCCGCAGGATGAAATCGAGCTAACGAAAGCGCGTAAGATCAAGCCGGATGCCAGCGTCGGTGAGAGTATAGAAGTCGAAGTTACCCCAAAAAATTTCGGGCGCATCGCGGCACAGACCGCTAAGCAAGCCATGATGCAACGGATTCGTCAGGCGGAGAAGGAAATGATTTACGAGGAGTTTAAGGACCGCGCTGGCGAAATTGTCAGTGGCACCGTGCGTCGGTTCGACCGCTCCGATGTCATTCTCGATCTTGGAAAGTTCGAAGCCGTTATGCCGCAGCGCGAGCGAGTTGCGGTTGAAGATTACAACGTTGGTGATCGTCTCCGCGCGTACGTCGTGGCGGTAGAAAACGGTGCACGTGGCCCTGAGATAATTGTTTCCCGCAGCCATCCGAATTTCGTGCGACGCTTGTTTGAATTGGAAGTAAGCGAGATCGCAGATGGCACAGTCGAGATTCGCGGTATCGCGCGCGAGGCCGGTTACCGCACCAAAATTGCGGTATGGAGCGCGAATGAAAAAGTTGATCCCGTCGGTGCGTGCGTAGGTATGCGCGGCTCTCGCGTGAAAAACATTGTGCGCGAGCTCAACAACGAAAAGGTGGATATCATCCGCTGGAGCTCAGATCCAAAGGAATACATTTTGGAAGCCCTCAAACCGGCGAAGGTAAAAAATCTGGTTTTCGATACAGAGAAGAAGAACGTGCAAATCTCCGTTGATGAAGACCAGCTTTCGCTGGCCATCGGAAAAAAAGGACAAAACGCGCGGTTGACTTCGCGGCTCACCGGCTGGGAAATCAACATTGGCAAGGACACTTCGGCTACGACCGTTGTAGAACAGAAGGTGGCTCAAGCCGCACAAACACTCGCCACCGCGCTCCCCGTCACTGAACAACAGGCGCTTGCTCTGGTGAAATCGGGCTTTACCAATTTAGAAGGATTGCGCGATGCAGATGTGCAGGATTTAGTGGATATTCTCGCCGTCGACGAAACGAAGGCGCTCGAAATCTACGATGCAGTGCACCGGCAGGAAGTCGTACATTAACATGGCTCTGTTCGAGGACGCTTGAGCCATGAGCGAAATTTTAAAGAAAGAACAATGGCAACGAAGACGAGCAGCAAAACTGCAACGCGTAAGCCAGCCGCGAGCGCGGCGGGACGCAAGACGACTGCTCCTCACAAGCCACCCGACGTAGCGGCAAAAACTAAAGCGCTCAAAAAGGCGCATCAGACACCGGCGGCGGAGCCCACCGCACCTGCGAAGCAGCGCACAAGCCAGCTGCAAAAGTCCGACGTTCCCGGACACGCAACTCCACATCAGAAGACCGTCTCGCTAATTGATCGAAAAGGGACGGCAAAAAAAACTCAGGACGGCCAGGTAAAACCAAAGCGCACTGTTCTACCTCCGATCTCGCGTATCCGTGCATCGCTTGAGGGTGCTTCGAAGCCTCAGCCGCCCGCGCACGTGCCTTCACCAGAACCGCCACCACCTCAACCGGCTGAGCAACCGCCTGTCGAAGCGACTTCAACTCCTTCTGAAGAGGAAGCCGGATCGCAGCAGAAGGTTCTTTTGATCAAGCCTCCGATCGTAGTTAAACAGTTTTCCACGGAGCTCGGACTAAAACCGCATCAGCTGATCGCCGAGCTGATGACGCATAATATTTTCGCCAACATCAATCAGACAATCGAGCCCGACATTGCCTCGAAGATTGCGGAAAAGCACGGGTTCATTCTGGAAAAAGAGCGGCGAGAAAAGGGCGCCGGCGTTCACAAAGTGGAACAGCCTGTGGTCGCGCCGCCTCCTCCGGTGATTGAGAAAGAAGAGGAACTCAAGCCGCGGGCGCCGATTATCACTTTCATGGGCCACGTCGATCATGGCAAAACGAGTTTGTTAGACGCGATTCGAAAAACACGAGTCGCAGCTGGCGAGGCTGGCGGGATTACGCAGCACATCGGCGCGTACAGTGTCGATCACAACGGCCACAAGATTACGTTTATCGACACACCGGGACACGCCGCGTTCACAGCAATGCGCGCACGTGGCGCGAACGTCACTGACATCGTTGTGCTAGTGGTTGCGGCCGACGACGGCATTATGCCGCAGACATCCGAAGCGATTAGCCACGCCAAGGCTGCGCCGCATGTGAAAATCATGGTCGCCGTCAACAAGATAGATCTCCCGGGCGCGAACCTCGACCGCGTGAAGAAACAACTGCAAGAGCAGGGTCTTACTCCGGAAGATTGGGGAGGCGAAACGATTGTTTGCCCCGTCTCGGCAACCAAGGGCACCGGAATCGATCATCTGCTTGAGATGATGTCGCTTCAGGCCGAAGTAATGGAACTGAAAGCTTCACCGACGGCCAGACCGCGAGGCACAGTCATCGAAGCACAAGTGGAAGCCGGCCGAGGCCCCACTGCCACGGTCATTGTTCAGATGGGCACATTGAAAATCGGCGACCCATTTATCTGCGGCGATTACAGCGGGAAGGTAAAATCCCTGCTCGACGACCGAGCCAAACCCGTCAAGCAAGCCGGACCTTCGACACCAGTAAAAGTTTTGGGGTTCACCGGGCTACCGAATGCAGGTGACGAATTTCTTGTCATGGAATCGGAGCGCGCCACCAAGCAACTGAGCGACGAGCGACTTGACACAAAGCGAACGAATAAGCTTTTCGTTCCGCAACGCGCCACACTCGAGAGTCTGCTCGAAACCGCCGCAGGCAAGAAGGTGTTGCGGATCGTTTTGAAAGCCGACACGCAAGGTTCCGTAGAAGCGATTATGAACGCGTTGAAGCAAATCGAGACCAAAAAAGTCGATCTGGAAATTATTCACTCTGCGGTCGGACCAATTTCGGAATCCGATATTCTGCTCGCCAGTGCATCCGAGGCAGTAGTCGTAGGTTTTAACGTGAAAGTTGAGAGCATGGCGGTCCCGGCTGCAAAACGCGAAGGGGTGCAGATCAAGCTTTACAGCATTATTTACGAGCTGCTTGATCAAATGAAAGACGCCATGGCCGGCCTGCTGGAACCGGAACTGCGCGAAACCGTCATTGGACACGCGGAGGTGAAACAGGTTTTCCAGTTGAGCAGAGGCATTGTCGCTGGCTGCCTCGTGACCGATGGTCGGATTGCGCGTGCAGGGCGGGCTCGCACTCTTCGGAGACGCCAACCGGTTTACGATGGCGGGATTTCGACGCTGCGGCGTTTCCAAGATGACGTGAAAGAAGTCCGTTCCGGCCTCGAATGCGGAATCAAGCTGGGAGATTTCAACGAATATCAGGTGGGCGACGTGATCGAGTGCTATCAGCTCGAGCAGATCGCGCAGAAATTGTAGGCCATCCGCCGCGGCGGACGCAGGGGTTTCTCCAGAAACGCCTGTACATATATGAAACATCGGCAATTACGCGTAAATGAATTGGTGAAACGCGAGTTAAGCGGCATCATTGCGCGCGAAATCAATTTCGATGGAGCGTTGGTTAGCATTAATGCTGTCGATGTCTCCCCTGATCTTAAGAGCGCGCACGTTTTCGTGAGTACTCTCGGCGCCGCCAATGGCGGAAACATAATCGACAAGCTGGAAGCGCATCGCCCTGCATTGCAGGCGGAACTGTCCCGGCACGTCGTTTTAAAATACACACCGCATCTCATTTTTCATCACGACGAGTCCATTAAACGCGGCGCGCGCGTACTTGAAATTTTGGACAACCTCGGCAAACGCGACGGCCAAGACGAGTGAGTAACACGACGTTCGAAGAGATCGGCCGCATCCTTCGCGAACATCAGCAGTTCGTTGTGCTGGGTCATGTTCGCCCCGATGGCGATGCGCTCGGCAGCCAGCTCGCCCTCGGCCTTTCACTCCAGAAACTTGGTAAAAACGTGCGCGTCTGGAACGAAGATGGCATGCTGGAAAAATACTCGTTCCTCCCGCGCGCTGAATTGCTGACGAAACCCCCTGCAACCGCGGAGCACGTGGATGTTGCCATTGCACTCGACACCGCTATTCAAAATCGGTTAGGCACGGCGCTGGCTGCCGTTGGTTCGGCGAAAATTTGGATCAACATCGACCATCACATCACTAACCCAGGCTATGGAGATTCGGTGATCATTGATCCGAGCGCGCCTGCAACGGGAGAAATCATTTTCAGACTGATCAAGAGCCAGGGCCTGCCGTTCGACCATGACATCGCAGAGAACCTCTTCGCTGCGATCTCAACTGATACAGGCTCGCTTCAATATCCGAAAACAAGCGCGCGCACGTTTGAAGTTGCTGCTGAGTTGGTGCGCGATGGCGATCTCGACGTGGGTAAAATCAGTCAGCAACTGTACGAGAACTACCCTCGACGCCGACTCGAGCTGTTGCGCGAACTGCTGCGCACGATGCGGTTTAGCGAATGCGGCCGAATCGCAACGTTTGGTCTTAGCTTAAAGACTGCGGCCAAACTTGGTGTAATTCCCGAAGACAACGAAGGATTAATCGACCATCTCCGCGCAGTTCACGGCGTTATCGTCGCTGTGTTTTTCGAAGAACTTTCGGACGGGAAGGTGCGGGTCAGCATGCGTTCCAAAGACGAACGCGTGGATGTATGCGCGATTTGCCAGAAATTTGGCGGCGGCGGTCACACACTCGCTGCCGGTGCGCGCGTGCGCGGAACGTTAGCGGAAGTCGAAGAAAAGGTTCTGGAGGAAACTCGTGAAACCGTTGAGCGCGCCTGCTTCTCCTGACGGCGTCCTGCTCGTTGATAAAGCAGAGGGGATGACGTCACACGACGTTGTCGCGCTCGCGCGACGGCAACTGGGAACAAGAAAGATTGGTCATTGCGGCACGCTCGATCCGATCGCGACGGGTCTGCTTTTGCTCACCGTGGGCCGCGGCACAAAGGTTCAGGATTTGCTCATGAGCGAGGACAAAGAATATGTGGGCACCTTTGTTCTCGGCGTGACAACCGACACACAGGACCGTGAAGGAGAAGCGATCCAACAACGTCTGGTGCCTCAGTTGGGTGAAGATCAAATCCGGGTTGCGTTCGAAAAATTCCGTGGCGATTTCTACCAATTGCCGCCCATGGTTTCTGCGAAAAAACACGGCGGCGTGCCGTTGTATAAGCTGGCGCGGGAGGGAAAAGTCGTGGAGCGCGAGCCGCGCCTCGTCCACGTCTATCGGTATACAATCGATCGGATCGAATTACCGGAAATCGATTTCAGCGTGCTGTGCAGCAAAGGCTTTTATGTCCGCACGTATGCGCACGATATCGGCGAAACGCTCGGTTGCGGCGCGCACTTGAAATCGCTTCGCCGGACGAAATCCGGCCGCTTCGACGTAGTCAACGCGATCACTGTCGACGAGATCAAGAACGCGATGCGAGAGGACATTCTCAAGCGGATGCTGAGTTTGCCGGAAATTTCCAGGATGCGCGGAGCGTAGCGAGTTATGATGCAAATCCTCCGTTCGATTTCGGAGCTCTCACAATTGCCAGGTCCGCTCTTTCTCGCCATCGGTGTCTTCGACGGCGTCCATCTCGGGCATCAGGCAGTCATTTCGACGTCGGCGAAACACGCTCAGGCGGTAAATGGAACACCTGTGGTGGTTACCTTTGATCCGCATCCAGAAAAAATACTGCGGCCTGACAAAGCACCGCATTTGCTAACCGCCACGCCGCACAAAATCGCGCTGATTCGCGCCCTTGGTGTTCGACATCTACTGATCATTTCGTTCGACAAACTTTTTGCGCTCACTGAGCCCGAGGATTTCGTGCAGCAATTGGTCCAGCAATCGAAACCGATGCGTGAAATTTGTGTCGGACACGAATGGTCGTTTGGAAGGAATCGGCGCGGCAATCTCCAATTGTTAAAAAAACTCGGTGCGCAATTTGATTTCAACGTTGTGGGAATTTCGCCGGTGACTGTGAATGGCGAAATCGTAAGCAGCACAACGATTCGTCGCGCTGTAGAAGCTGGCGATCTAAAAAAAGCCGCCACCATGCTTGGCCGCGAATACACGATCCTGGGAACGGTTGTACATGGCGATGATTTAGGAAAGAAAATCGGATTTCCCACCGCAAACCTGAGCGCCCACAGCGAGCAATTCCCGCCAAACGGCGTTTATTTCGCCGAAGCAAGGCTCAACGGTGTTGTGCATCCCGGCGTGGTGAATCTCGGCTATCGGCCCACAATGAGCAGCGGCGGATCGAACCGCACTCTTGAAGTTTACCTGCTCGATTTCGATCGCGACATTTACGGCAAAGATCTGGAGCTGCGTTTCGTCCGTTATCTCAGGCCGGAGAAGAAATTCGACAACGTCGATGCGCTGGTCCGGCAAATCGAACGCGATGTGCAACAGGCGCGCGAATTGGCGGAGGTGTAATCAATCGGTGCGTTAAAAATCCAGCCGGGTCAGATCGCGTACTTCAGGAGTCTTGCGAATAGAGAAAATAACAGCAAATGCGCCAACCACGAGACCGCAGCCAAACGCGAACACCAGCAACAGCCAAATCGGGAAATCAGCCATCTGGACCATGCCTTGGCGAACCAGGCTGCCGCCGCCGGAAAGGAAGTAGGCCATTCCGGTTCCGATTAACGCCAAGCCAACGACAATCATTGCACGCAGCCATTGCGGCTCACGCCGCGCTGCAGGCAACCTGGCTATGACACGCGCGGTGAATCCGTCGTCGTTGATATACGGCACGGCTTCACGCAGTTGTCGGTCTAGCGTTTCGTCGTCAATCATTGAATTCACTTTATCAATTCGGCGCCCACACCGCCAGTGTGCGTTTCAACTTTTCGCGGCC
>DATFXP010000103.1:0-6014 GCA_035315785.1 Candidatus Udaeobacter sp.
AGAAAGGTATCAATATGGATTGCTGCCGTCTCATTACTAATGCTCCTCGGTCTTGTACTTCCGTGGAGAATGCCCTAACCAATCGATGAAGCCAACGGCCCCATCGCGTTGCAAGTTCAGACTGTTTGCCACGACACCCTGCCGTGGCTTATCTCTTTCTCGTTAGGTCCGACGAGTCTTTCGCTCAAGCCTACACACGCGCGCGAGAGGCGGCATGAAAAAAGGATTGTCTGTCGCGGCTACGATTCCGAAGCCTATGCCACCCCCCGCGAGAGCGTGAAGCCGACGAGTCGGAGGCGGAGTCTTTCTGTAACGTCTGCACGCGCGTGGGCGCGAGAGGCGGTAGAAAAACGATTTGTTTATCCCGGCTACGGTTCCCAGTGAGTGGGCAGTAGCGTGCGCCAGCGGTACTTCGCTCTGAGCCACGCTTGCGCGCTCTGCGGATTCCTTTACTCGATAAGGTTGGCTCGCGTCGTATCGAGCTCGTGATCGATCAACGGCTGCATCTATTCTACAAACTGCACTGTGTGCGGCTGGCCGACATGATCATCAAACGCGACCTCATCTACCCAGCGAGAGTGGATATAGAAGAGTCGCTCATCCCTAATCGAGCGGAACGCATTAATGCTCACACAACCAGGTTCCTGTCTTGTCGGTGCAATGACCTTGCGTGGCGCTTTCAACTCCAGTCTCCTGACCGCTTCGAGCGTGAAAGCGTGCAAAAATAAACAGTTCCATGATTCGTTCTACCCTGGCTTGCGCTTCTGGAACTGCGAGCGGCGATTCATCGTCAGGCCGCATCGTCACAAAGCGCAGACGGCGCAGTCCCCCGATGCTCACCTCAAGCTGCAGTGCGCCCGGTTCATCTTCTGCCGCTCACCGACTGACCCGAGCGCACCGGCGCGCGCGCTCAGCGCGCTGGCATTGCACCTCCCCACGCCGAGGGCGACGGGTTGAGTGGAGTGACCAGCGACCGGGAATCGAACGCCTTCATTTGCGGACTCGCCTGTTGTGTCGGCGGTGTGCCTCTAACGCGAGCCAGGAATCCGTGGGCAATGCCGGACGCATCGACGTAACGACCACAGATAATTCCCCGGTCATTGATTCCGTTAAGCGATGTAAAGGTTGACCCGGGATAATCAAAAGTGAAGAAGTTGTTTGGCGGGACAAAGAAGAGTCCATGAGTCACGCCTGAGCTGTCCAAATATCTGCCCACCACCCAGTTCCTATCGTTAAGTCCAAACAGGATTGTCGTAATGGAGCCCGAAGGATCGATCGGGAAGTGCAGCGCCCCATTGGCGTCCCGGTAGTAGCCGTGAAGGATTACTGAGCTGTCTACATAGTATCCCACCACCAACTGCTTTGAATTATTGATCTCGTAAGCAAAGGTTGAGATAGCTCCCGGGACGTTCAACGACGCTAGGGTTCCGCCAGCGCTGAAGAACGCCTGGAAGATGCCGTTGCCGGGATCAAACCCGCCGGTAAAGTTGCCGGCATCGTTTATACTAAGCAGATTGGTCTGGAGCGCGCCGGGAACATCGTATTCTGTGAACGTGCCGCCCGATAGGAAAAACGAGTGAAGGGTGCCATCGCTGATAAGGTAGTCACCGTTGACTGTGCCTGAGTTATTGATGCCTCGTCCTTCGGTAAAACCCACGGTATCGTTAGGGTCGACGATCGGGTCGCTAAAGCTACCATCGCTGAACCGGACAAACGCTCGCACCACCAGGTTGGAATCGATGAACTCGCCAACGACGTCGCCTCTTTCGTTAATCTTTTGTGGCAAGGTCAGATTGCCGGTCCCGGGATAATCAAAAGTGGTGATCACTTCAATAGAGCCCGAGTTCGCTGCTTGCTGAGCGAACGTCCTCATCAATAGGAACACGAATAGAACTGCCAGAATGGTGATAACTATCTGTTTTGGTTTCATGATGCCTTATTGCCTCCTTAATTGAATTTGCCCATTGCTAAAATGCGGATGTGGCAAAAACACAAGATCCACTTAGGGAAATTCGACCAGTCCACCTTGCGATGTTATCTGGTTTCGCTGGGGCCCCGCTTTCAACGGGAGGTACAATTAAAGCATCTGGAGCAGTTTCTTGAACAAAATCCAACGATCGTGCGTGAAGTACTGAGAAATCATCGCTGACAATCTCAGCGAAGCCGGCTGGAGTTGGGGCTGCGTGTCAGCTTTGGACCCGCATGGGCGAACAATCTTTATTGCTGATGCGCACCGCGGCGACGGAAAGCGTTTCGTTGTGCGTGCGGATGAAAAGCTGACTGGGTTTGTGGGAACTTGAATCTGCAATCTGTGCTTTGCAGCCGGTACGCGACGCTGGGGGTGCGATGGCCGATGCTACGGTTCCGTAACGATATTCACTAGAGCAAGGCGTTCCTTCCCGCCCTTCACCACAACGCCCAGAATAAAGCCGATTCCGCGGGCGTAAAACTTGTGCTCAACGTTGCCAGGCTCCAACTGGGTAAATTCCTTTGTCTGAAGACAGTTTGTGAATTTACCGAATGGAACTGCCACGATTTCATGCAGGTTTAGGACGATTGCCTCGTCTTGAGCGACTGGTGCCGCCACTTCCTGGAAATAGTGGTCCCTAACGTTTGGATGCGCTTCCATGATCACTCCAGGCTGCGCTCCATCCACGCCAGCCCTCCAGGTCCCCGCGGTGCTTACCACCTTCCCATTCTTATTGAGTTCCTCGGTGTCCTCCCCGAAGTACCAGACGTTTCCGTCCCGGTCCTGTGCGAAATAGTCAAACGTATTCTCCTGCAAGACACCACGCACAAACACTTTGTCATGGACGACCCGACAAGTCACTCCGTCGATGACTACCGTGCTGTCTGTAACTGCGAAATGATCTGTGAGCTTACTCGCTTGTTTGAGGCCCTTGTAAATAAAAGTAGTGCCTGGTTGCAGAGGGAAAAACGGATTGTCGATTTGGGTCGTGAAATCCTCAGGATTGATGTCGTCGGTTGCTGGAGTTGCGGCCGCGACTGTGCAATGCAGTGCCAACAGCGCGAACGCAGCCGCAAGAGTTGCTATTGGGTTTTGTCGTTTCATGACTTTGTTTTTTGTTTCGGATTCCTTTCTAAGAAATGTTGTAGACTCACGAGCCGGCAGGCGCAAGCAAGGTCACCACTCAGGCGATGAGTTTCGCACACACCTCCACGCGCGCGAGGACGGCATAAAAGAAGGATTGTTTTCCGCCTAGTCTGGGTTCTAAAGCCTACCACCCCCGCCAGGGCTGTGACAACCTGGGCAGCCTTTTTCCGGCGCGTCGGCGGGGATTTCTGACCCGCACTTTGGGCAACATCTAGGTGCGCTGATCATTGCGGGAGAGTCGCTCATGCGCTCCCTCTCTTTTTTACTGCGTAAAATGCTATCAGAGGTTACGCCCAGACGGTAGCAATTAAATGGCGCAACTCATCTTCGACGCGCTCCCCACTCCAATCGGCTTTGCGGAGATTGTCAGCGATGATTTCGCAAGTAGAAGAAGGTCACAAGCGCCAGCCATCCGAGAAATAGAGGTACCGTCCACTCCAAGCCTTTAACAAAGGCCGTGCTGACGGCTAATGCCAGGATCACGGCAATGCCGAGTATTGAGCCGATTGGATGACCGGGCATTTTGATTGCTAACCATTGAAGTCGCTCAGGCGGCAGCGCCCGCCTGAAACGAATGTGGGTCACAAGAATTGTCGCCCAGACGAAAAACATCGCGGCTACAGCCGTGCCATAAAGCAATAGGAAAGCCTCCTGACCTTTGAGTGCGAGCACAATCGCCACAAGCATTCCTGCACCTGACGCGAAGAGCGCGGGGAGAGGTACACCGCGCGGATCTACACGACCGAGCCACCGAGGCGCGTATCCTGCGCGCGATAACGAGAACATCATGCGCGTAGAAAGGTAAAGGTTCGTGTTCACACTCGTTAGCGCAGCTGAGATTACAACGAAGTTCATGATGCCGCCGGCAAATGGAATCCCAATTTCCGTAAATACATTCACGAATGGACTGCTCCCAAGCCGACCTCCAGTCGCCGCGATGCTGGTCCACGGCGTCACGGCAACGATCACAAAAATCGCCAGCACATAAAAGATAATGAGCCGCATCACCATGCCGCGTAGCGCGCGAGGCACGGATTCTTCGGGATGCTCGGCTTCGCCTGCTGTCACGGCGATGACTTCGATGCCTATATAACTCGTGATCACGAGTGTGAGCGCCAACCATACGCCGGTCCAACCGTGCGGCAGAAAGCCGCCGTGTGCGGTCAGATTCGACAATCCGATCGCAGGTTTACGAATGCCAACGATGAGTGCACCGCCAAGAATAATGAAAGCGACTATTGCGATCACTTTTACCATCGCGAACCAGGACTCGACCGTGCCGAACATTTTTACGTTCGCGGCGTTGACCGACAAAACGAGGCCGGACGAACCAGCGATCCAGACCCAGGATGGAACATCGGGAAACCAGTAGCCAAAATACAGGCCAACAGCCGTAACCTCGGCTCCGATTACGATAGTCTCCGCAAACCAATAGCTCACGCGTAGGCTGAATCCGGCCCAGCGGCTCAAATACTTCTCCGCGTAAACTCCGAACGAACCGGCAACGGGGTGAACGCTGGCCATCTCGGCGAGCGCGTAGCCCATGATCATCGCGATGATGGCGCCAAAAATGTAACTGATGACGACGCCCGGGCCTGCAATGCCAATCGTGGCCGCGCTTCCGAGAAACAAACCCACACCAATCGCGCCGCCAAGCGCTATCATTGTGAGTTGCCAACGTGTGAGCTTTCTTTGCAGTCCCTGTTCTTTATCAATTAGTGCACTCATGATTGCAAGCCGCTCTGCCGTCCGCGCGGCGGGCTTCGAAAAGCTCTTCGTACGTGCCGAGGGCCAGCCAAAGCAGGGGATGACTTTCTCGCAAATCTTCCACGCGCGCGAGACGCGGCCTAAAAAGCATGCTTTTTCATGCCTCGCCTCGCGAAGTCCGACCACCTCCGCCACGCAGAAAAAATCGCATTCCGAATTGGCTGCGCGTAGCAGTGAATGATTTTTGCTCGCTTTCCGTAGTGTTGGCTGATGGAATCTTGATCGCGAATATGGCGCACGAGCAGCTAGATAAAACGATCCGCGCAAGCGCCGAAACTTGGAGAAAGCATTACGATGGGCTTTGCTGGTATTTCCCGGCCGAAGAAGCGCATGAGTACGCCGAAGAGCTGACTCAAGTAGCGGAAGGCAGAAAACGCGAGACGGAAAGCCTTCCAGATTTTATTTGCTGATTTCTTACGAGGGTTGCTGTTTCTAATTGAGGGGAGTCAGTGGCCACCGTGCCCGGTGTTGTCAATGTCCCAGCGGGACAGACGGCCTCCACCAGCACAAAGGACATCGGCCTCGACGTTCACCACTGTGATTGCTTCCGGGTTCCAAACATAGGTGTTTCCTATGGCGTAAAACGAGACTCTACTGGGAATCGGACGTGCTAAACAACGAGCGAAAGGGTTACAAAACTGTTACTGCTGCTAAATCGACTTCCGTGCTGCGGCGATGTGTCGATGATTCAGCTTTTCACTTCCAACGGCAGGCACGGACTCTCATGACAACCGCGTGGGTTCTCTTTCATGGAATCGTTGCCACAAATGAACCGAGGGTGTGTCAGGAGTGCTTGGCGCCTTTTGCGAAATACTGCGCATTCATTGGTGTATCGGCCATTAAGAGCCCTGATGTGCCTTGCGCGTCGTCCATCTCACACTCGACCTAGCCACACACAACATTCACAGCGGCACGCAACAGATCAGCGTCGCATCTTAAGAAGGGTGATGATCGGAAGGATCCTTCTGCGCTGGCGTGACCTGGCCTATCCAGCCTTCGACCTCTGCTGAAAGCGTGCCCGTTCCCAATAGCGCGACCGTCGGTTGAATCCAACCGTCGTGCGTCATCGGAAGAGGCTTTACCCCCTGGCCGCCTGTTCCATCAGTTGCGCCCGCGCCAGTGCTTCCGTTCG
>DATFXP010000104.1:0-7692 GCA_035315785.1 Candidatus Udaeobacter sp.
TAGGAACCTGCTCGTTGATGAACTTAACGGCGTCGTTCCCCAGCAGCGTCGTCGAATAGCCCTTTTCCACCACCTTCTTATTATCGCGAAACCAGTCGACGATGCCCTCAGCCTCGTGCGTAAAGTAATCGATCTCGCCGATGAGCGGGCCGTACTGGTAGTCGAAGCCGCGTTGCCGCGGCCAATACTTCTGGTCCGCGTTGCCGAGGTGCCACTTGCCGATAATCGCGGTCATGTAGCCGGCTTCTTTGAGCGCCTGTGGTAGGAGCCATTCGTCGGTCGCCAGACCGTACTTCGCAGCGGCTGGGATGACAGCCGTCTGCAACCCGTACCGGAAGGGATAACGACCGGTCATGAGAGCGGCGCGCGTCGGCGTACACATCGGCTGCACATAGAATTGTTCGAGCTTCGCTCCGCCAGCGGCGAGCTTGTCCAGATTTGGCGTCTTGATATCCGAGCTATGAAAACCGACGTCCTTCCAGCCGAGATCGTCTGCAACGATGTAGAGAATGTTTGGCTTACCTGCAATTTTAGCCGCAGCAGGCTCGTTCGTCTGAGCATTTACAGAACCGATGAGATTCACTGCCGCCATGCAAATGGCGAGGGTCTTTATGACTAATTCCACGTTCATCTTCATGTCGCGCCTGGAATTGCTCGGGCGGTTGTGAGGCAGTGGGGAACGGCCGTTCATTTAGGTGTTACCGAGCTTTCGCGCAACTATTTCGCTTCGTATTTGCCGCGAAGCACGACTGAGCAGCAATTCAGGCGAATTCCGATGACGGCCAAATTCAGAGTTGCGGTGTCAGGAGAGACCCGGACGCCCTCCGTGAAACTTTCGGCAGATATGAAGGCCCGTTCGACAACGAACAAAGCGGCCAGAATGGCAAGCAAAGAAAACAAAGATTTCATGGCATTACTGTGCAGTTGACGAATGTGCGTGATGCTTCAGGTCGCCCTCGGCTGTCAATCCTTTTTGATGTGGACTGCCTGCTAGGCAGCCGACTCTGAGCTGACCTCTCGATTATTTTCTCGTAGTTGAGCAACCGGTAAATCGGAGTCTAGAAAACCGAGTGCGTGCGGCACCTTGATGACGCGCACTCCAGCCGTGCGTTGTTGCTCGACAATTTGATCGTGGAGCGCCTGCATTCGGGTCCAATGCACCTTCGGGCGAAAATGGTGCTCCGCGTGATATCCATTGTAGAACCACGTCCAATTATAAAGCTTGCCGTAGGTGCTCACCCCCCATGCAATGGGCTCGTCGGGATTGCCGCCGTAGTGCCGGTAGTAACCGTTCAAATACGAGAGGCAATGGCCGAAATACCAAAACGGCAAAAGGAAACCGATGTAATGCCAGTTGAGAATACCGAGGATTACAAAAGTCGTGACGAAGCACGCCAGTTCGAATACTCCCCAAAATGCTTCGCGCGGGCTCTTACGTTTCAGTTCCTTTAAAACAGTTTTGGGGTCCTCACGAAAGAAACTGATGAACGTATATTTCAACGGATGCTCCGCTTCACCGTCATGGCCGTGTTTGTAAATCGAAATCCAATCAATGGTATCACCCTGTTCGTTAGGCCGGTCGGCGTTTCCCTTGTGATGCTGCATGTGAATGCACTCGTAAAAAACCTGACCGAAACCAACCGTGATCGATTCCAGGATGCTGAATAAGCGATTCAGCAGGGGCGAACGAAAATAGGGATTGTGAATGAAGTTGTGGGAGATGCCATTGATGTTCCACGAAATGCTGATCGAATAAATAAAACCGAGAATCAGCATCACCCAGAGCGGCACGCGCGTGAAAAGGTAAAACATGCCAAAGAAGTAAACGCAGTGCAGAACAGCTGCCGCGACAGGGATGATGTCCCAGCGCGTGTGGGCAAAGATCGTGGAATTTGTCTTTGGACGCTCGATCGCGACCAAATCACTCGAAGAAGCTCGCATTGTGTTCAGGAACGCACCTTGGAATACACAATTTTTGCTTAAAAATCCAGTCAGAAATTCTTGTTCCGATTTACGGGCATCACATGCCGCAAAGCGCGAACCGAACTGCGGTGAGAAACTCCTCGTCGTCGAATGGCTTGGTGAAAAAAGCTGATGCGCCGGCTTTTAATGAGGTGCACCGAACGAGTGGATCGTCTTTTCCGGTAAACATGATCACGCGCGTCGACGGCGAAAGCTCCCGTACGCGCGATTGAACCTCGAGCCCGTTCATAAGCGGCATCCAAACATCGATAATTGCAACGGTAGGCCGATGAACCTTGACGTAATTTAAAAACTCATCCGGATCACTAAACTGTTCGGGTTGCCAACCTACTGACATGAGAAGCCGATTGAGGCCTCTCAGAACCGAGGGATCATCGTCAAGCAGACAGATCAGGCTGGGGCGTGGAGCGTCCAAAACAAGTGAATACTACGCCCCCGTTCGACTCGGCCATATTAGACTTTGGTCTCACGTCACGTGACAGGCGCAATCCGTGCTGCTTCAACCAAACGCACCAGCTCAGCCACCGACGTTATACCGAGCTTCTTCATCACGCGCCCGCGGTGAACCTTTATCGTTTTTTCCGCAGTGCCTAACTCGGCAGCAATCTGTTTGTTTAACATACCGGTAACCACCAACCGCATCACTTCGAACTCGCGCGGCGTCAATAAATCCAGCAAACGGCGGGCTTCCGTTTTCTGCGCGCCACGCAGTCGTTGATCCGCGGCACGCGCCAGCGCTCGTTCGACACATTCCAGCAGTTCGGTGTCTCGAAATGGCTTGGGCAAAAAATCGATTGCGCCAGCCTTCATGGCCTGCGCACACATCGAGATGTTGCCATGACCAGTGATGAAGACCAGTTGTTCTTCCCGGCGCCGCTGAAGCAGAAGGTCTTGCAAATCTATCCCGTTTATTCCTGGCATACGGACATCCACGATCACGCAAGCAGGCCCGGGGTGTTCGTCACGCGCGAGAAAATCAGACGCCGAACCAAACGCCTCGTTTTTCAACCCAGCAGAGCGCAATAGCCGCGACACACCTCTTCGGACTGATGCGTCGTCATCGATCAAAAAGACCAAGCTGTTCGTTGGAGTCATGCAGTAGAGTGGCCGTTCACTGGAAGAACAAATTCAAATCGAGCACCACCATTATCGACATTTTCAGCTGTGATTGTACCGCCGTGTGCTTCAACGATGGACCGCACAATCGCCAGGCCCATTCCCAACCCCTCGATTTTTGTACTGAAAAAAGGATCGAACACCCTGTCCCGCATATCCTCCGAAATCCCGACACCATGATCACGCACACTGGTGCGAACTGTGCCATCGCCATTCGATTGTGTCGCGATCAAGACTTTGCGTCCGGAGGGCGGCCTATCTCGCATCGCGTCGAAGGCGTTGATCAAAAGATTCAGCAACACTTGTTGAAGTTGAACCGGGTCGCCATCGATGGCGGGCAAATTCGCGTCTAGCGAAGTTTCCAACTGGCACGAACGCAAGACGGCATCGGGAGATGCCATACGCAATGCGTCCATCACCACCTCGTTGAGGTCCACCGAACGACGCTCCACTTGTTCTTTCTTTACCATGCCGCGAATACCGCGAACTACACCACTGGCACGGCGACCATCTGCGATGATGTCACCGAACATTTCGCGAATTTCGTGCAGGTTAATGTCTCCCCGGTCGATAAAACGCTGCCCAGCCGCGGCGTTACTCAGAATTCCAGCCAACGGTTGATTCAATTCGTGCGCGATTGACGCAGACATTTCACCCATCAAGGCCACCCGACTCAGGTGCGATAGCTCTGCTCGATCGCGCTGCGCTTCGAGTTCGGCCTGTTTGCGCGCCGTGATGTCTATGCTGATTCCCAAAAGGCGCTCCGGTTTGCCGGCTTCATCAAAGTGGACGCTGCCGCGTGTTGACATCCAACGCACGATTCCGTCGGGCAGAATTAATCGGTACTCGGAATCAAAATCTTCACCGCTGCGAATGGCGTTGTCGACCGTGTGCCGTACCCGATCGCGATCATCAGGATGCAGGCTCCTCATAAAATCATTCCACGCGATTTTGCCGGAAGCCGGCCATCCAACAAGCGCACGTCGCGCATTGGTGGCCCAGATTTCGTCCTTGCTCAAATCCCATTCCCAAATACCGAGATTAACTGCCTCCGCGGCGACACGCATCCGTTCTTCGCTTTCCCGTAATGCTCGGTCCTTGTTTACAAGCTCAGTAACATCGACACACGAACCGATGTACCCGGCAAACGTTCCGTTTGTGTCATACCGTGGGATGCCCTGGTCCGATATCCAGCGATATTCGCCATCGTTTCGCCGCAAACGATATTGCATAACGAACGGCTGCCGCGCATCGAACGCGCTAGTGTAAAGCTGCACGCACCTTTCCAAGTCATCTCGATGCACGCCTTCAGCCCAGCCATTTCCAAGCTCTTGCTGGATGCTGCGACCGGTAAAATCGAGCCACGGCTTGTTAAAGAATGTACAGAGCTTGTCCACGCCAGCCATCCAGATCAGAACGGGAGCGGCATCCGCGACCATTTGAAAACGTGATTCGCTTTCGCGCAGTTCACTTTCTCCAGTTGCGCGTTCCTCAATCAAGGCCGCAAGAAACAGCAGCGGAATCGCCAGACCGATCAAAAATATTTCAATTGAAAGAGCGCTCTGTTCAGCTGTTTCACGCGAAAATGGTCCGTGTCCGTGGGATGCGCTCCAAATTGCCAGGAAACCGACAATCGAAATAGCAGTGCTCGCTCCCAAAACACCGAAGCTTACTGCCGCCCAAAGTAGAAATGGCAGAGGAAGAAAAAGCAGAGCCAGATCCGCTCCCGGTCTCAACTCATAAAGGACAACATAGCTGACCGCTAACAAACCGATAAAGACAGCGCATGCCTCCACGTAACGCGAACGTGATGCTACTCTGAGCGGCTGAACTCCATCCGTGACCCATGTTACGATCAACGGCAGGATGATTAGCGCTGAGACGGCGTTTGAAGAGAGCCGCATTCGGATCAGCTCCCAGTATCCATCGTGTCCCCAATGATTCCATATCACGAATGCGGCGTCTAAAAACGAAGACAAAAATGGGCCGATAAACACTACGCAAAGACAGAAAATCCCGACCTTGCGGAGACTGGTGAAGCGCAATGGGCCGCCGATAGCATAACGAGTCAAACCTGCGCCAATCAGTGCTTCTGAGGCGTTGCTGATGAACCA
The DNA here is from genome assembly GCA_035315785.1 of Candidatus Udaeobacter sp. Taxonomy (GTDB): domain Bacteria; phylum Verrucomicrobiota; class Verrucomicrobiia; order Chthoniobacterales; family UBA10450; genus Udaeobacter. The sequence continues at coordinate 5,214 of DATFXP010000104.1, forward strand.
GCAAACGATCATGAGCGGTGGAACGTCACTCTGTAACTGCGCCGCCAAATGGGCGGGGAACGCGGCAAGCAGCACGAACCACCACAAACGGACGGGCGTGAGCAAAAGCGCTGCAACCACGATAGCATTCGGAGGCCAAAGAACCGACACCGGATGCGGTTGAAATGTCAGTGCGAAACCGATTTTGCATCCAAGATAGTATCCAGCGAACACCCACAACCCGATCATCAACAGGTGCCGGTCAAAAATCGCGCTCGTATCGTTCGCTCTCCGTGCAGCCGATTGAACGTCCGTGGGTTCAAAGGAGACGGAAGTACGTTTCATGAATCAGGTAAAGAGTTTTTCTTGAGGTTCCGATGCAGGCGCTATTGTCGATGTGGCTGCCCCTGGAACGGCTCCTATCGCAGGAACCCGCAACCATGCGTACCAACCCCTTTTCACGGCGTTAGGGATTATAGACCGTCTCCCTCCGGCGAGAAGCAACATTTTATCCATGAGCTTCGCGGTCCGGGCGGTTCCGCTGTGCCAGGGAGGGGACTCGAACCCCTATGGATTTCTCCACCAGATCCTAAGTCTGGCGCGTCTGCCAATTTCGCCACCCTGGCAAATACCTAATGCTGTGCCACTTGTCTGCTTTATAACTCGCAGCCATAAAGTTGTTGTTGACATGTAGTTGTCCGTATGGCAAGGATTTATCATCAAGAAGCCAACGTTGGAAGTCCGGCCATACAAACACAGCAAAAAGCACAAATTCATACTCGATCTGCGGGCCTACGGCAAAGGCAGAATGTTCTTCAAGACCCGCGCAGAGGCGGATGCGGAATGCACGCGGCAAAAAACACTCTTGGAGCGCCACAGCCGCGAAGCTATCGGCCTTTCGCAGCGGGAAATGTCCGACTTCATCACGGCGAGAAGTAAGCTGGCGAATTACGGCAAGACGATCAATGATGCGGTGGCGTTCGTCGTCGATCACCAGGAACGCATTCGCCGCTGCAACGTCACAATTAGGCAGCTTACCGAGGAATTGATTGAAGCAAAACGCCGCGACGGGAAAGCGCCTCGATATTTGGAAAGCCTGCGCGGTTATTTGGGGGGTTTCTGTCAAGAATTTGGCGACCGCCTGATTGCGACAGTCACGCCAGAAGAGTTGGACACCTACTTGCGCGATCTGCCTTACTCGCCCAAGAGCCGCCTGAACTACCGGCAACACATCGGCGTATTGTTCTCATACGCCAAGCGACGACGCATGATCGACATCAATCCCATTGAGTTTACGGCAAGACCGAAACTCATCGACAAAGCGCCGGAAATTTTCACGGTGGATGAGTTGCGTGCATTACTGGACGCGGCGCTGCGCGTGGAGCCGCACGTTGTTCCCATGCTGGCAATCGGAGCGTTTGCTGGTTTGAGGGATTCAGAAATTCAGCAGCTTGAATGGAATGAAGTCAATCAGGCGCGTGGATTTATTGAAGTGAAAGCCGCCAAGGCGAAGAGTGCGCGTCGGTGGCTTGTGCCAATAGCGCCGAATCTTTCGGCGTGGCTCCGGCCTTACAGCGGCCTGACTGGCGCGGTTGTCCCAGGAGCAGATACTCGATCATCTACGCGTCGCGACCCTGCTCGCGGCAAACTGTTGCGCGTGCGCAAGGCTGCTGGAATGATGAAGTGGCCACGGAACGGATTGCGCCACAGTTTTTGCAGCTACCGACTTGCGGCGACAAATAATGCGCACCTTGTAGCAAGCGAACTCGGACACACCACAAGCCAACTTGTGTATCAGCACTACCGAGAAGTGGTAACGCCCGAAGACGCCGAGCGGTTTTGGAAGATCGAGCCAACGGCAGACGCGTTGAACGTAGTGGCTTTCAGCACCTAGCCTTTAGTGTTTTTAGCTCCGCCGTCACAAAATAGGTTTGAACTCTGTGCTTTTGCATCGAGGGCATCTGCCAGCGGCTTCCAGTGGAACGGTCTTCGTGAAATGCTTTACATATCGGCATGCTTTGCATCTCCACTGCATCGAATACTCTTCTTGCGGTTCTGTGACCTCATTCAACGCGTTCGACGCCATGTCTCGAATCGCTTCGAGAGCTGCTTTCAATGCCTGGTGCGCCGATTCCATAAGTTGAGCTCCAACTGTTGAGATTCACGGGTGAATTTGTGCCGTAGTCGCGCCCACAAACGTCGAAAATATGCTTTCATGTTCAGATGAACATATTCGGCGGGTAGAATCCTGTCCAGATCGAATTTTCACCGCGTTTACGATGCCGCTGGCAACGCGTCGGAGTGCGCGAGGACGAAAGCAGTGGCAGCCGTCATGACGAAAGCTTCATTGCCTCGAAAGCTTTGGCAGCGCAATGCCAGTGCATGGCACCGCGCACGTCCGACAAAAAACGGTTTCAACTCTTGCGCGGGCTGATCGCCATTCAGGAACGGGACGGACGGAAGCTGAGTAATGGTGAAGTGACATTGGCGATTGAGGAAT
>DATFXP010000105.1:0-20526 GCA_035315785.1 Candidatus Udaeobacter sp.
GTTCATCGCAAAGACAAGCAGCCTTAGGTGATACGTACACGTCCCACGCGTCCCGGAAAAACGCGATTGTCTCATTGTTGTTATGTTGGCGTCCGTTGGGAACATCGTGGAGCGATAACGTGCGCCGCTGTCGTCGCACAGCCCGCTGTCTTCCCGAGGCAGGCACAACGTAGCGTGCTACGTTGCGCCGAGCGAGGTAGCCACTAATCCAGATATCATCCATGTAAAATGCTCCGCTTGGCGCCTGGGAGTAATCCCAAAGCGATTCATCGAAGAACCGCGGTTGGATCAAATAACTTCCACAGCCAGTGATCACCGACACGCTCTGCGGCTCGCGGAGCTCGGTGCCGTAAATCATCGCGGCGTCGCGCCAATCAAAAGTTTGCGGCATTGCTGCGCCGCGGATACAAATGGCGGCATCGGGCATTTGCGTGTGGTAATGCAGATACGTTGCCAGTGCATCTCGCGGATAAACGCGATCGTCGTCCACCACCATTACCAACGTGTGTTTCCGACCAGCCGCCAGCTCCTCTCGAACCGTGTCGATAAACTTTGTGGCTGGTCCCCAGTCTCTCCGAGAACGTAAAATGCGCACACTCGGCAAACGCAAAAGATGTTCGGGCACAATATAAGGCCGCTCCTCGCGAATCGAAAATTCTGGAACCGCAAGGATGATTTCATCCGGCGGACGTGTTTGGCTCAGAAGCGACCGAATCGTCGGCCTTAGATTGTTGATTCGGCTGGGCAAAGTCGAAAGTGACGCGATCACACGGCGATTTTCGAACCTCCCGTCGCCAGCCAACGTTTCACGAATAAATCGGACCTGGTGACGCCGCTTCCGCCTAGCCGGCAATAGCCAGATCACACATGCGGGAATTAAAATGACAACAACTGCGCAAATCAGAGGAAACATGGAAATGGGATCGACATCGTATCTCAAATGCAGCAGCTCGAAAGGTAAAATACGCAGAGTCGCGGAATAACGAAACGCGGACGCATGTCCTCCTTAGAGCCGATGGCTTCCAGCAGAATTACAAACCTAGGTTGCTTGCTTGACACCGCGTCTATGACTGTGATAGGGAAATGAATGTTCTCTCTGCAACAGCTGCGGCGAGTTTTTGATACCAAACCGTGGGTGGCGCACCTGTACGTGACCGAACAGTGCAATCTGGACTGTCATTATTGTAACGAGTTCAATAACTCGATTCCGCATCCGGCTTTGGCCGATCTCAAGAAGTGGATGGACCACATTCGGAAGCTCGAGGTGATGCGCCTCGGTCTACAGGGAGGCGAACCGCTAAAGCATCCGGAAATTGTAGAGATAGTGCGTCACGCAAAATCCATCGGTTTTTGCCAGGTGAGCATGTCTACAAATGGCTTTCTTTTGACCCGTCAGCTCCTCGCAGACCTCGGGGAGGCAGGCCTCGATGAACTGCAATTTTCCGTGGACCGAATGACGCCGATCGCAAGCACACGTAAAGCGATGAAGTCGATCGTGCACAAGCTTGACTGGTTTAAAGATTCGAAGGTGAGGCTGACCGTCAGTGGCGTCATGTTCAAAGACACGATCGACGAGATGGCACAGGTGATAGACACTTGCCTCGATTTGGGGATTCCGTGCCGTGCGCGCGTGATCCACGACGATCTTTTGCACGACCGCGCCTTGCGCAATGGAAGCGACAGCGAGCCACTGCTCCGCTTTCTCGATCACCAGGAGAAACTGAAGCGAAACGGCCAGAAGATTCGCTCGAGCTGGAATCTTCTCACTTATCAGAAGAAGATGCTGCGGCAGGAACCGATCGAATGGACGTGCATCGCGGGGTATAAATATTTCTTCGTCTCATCGACGGGTAAATTTTGGCTGTGTAGTCAGGTGCGCACCGAGAGGCACATTCTCGAGATCACCCCGGAAGATTTGCTTGGCTACAATCAGAAGAAGAATTGCCAGGCGAGATGCGGCGTTTATTGCACCGCAGAGGCCTCACTGGCCGTGAGCCATCCGCTGAGATACGCAGGCCGAGAGGTGGCAGGGATGCTCGCCAGTCGGGTCTCAAGGATGCGGCGCGGCGGGCCCGAGCGCATTCGGGATCTGACAGCCGCCCACTAAGGCGAAGCTCGGTTCTTTTGCGCAGCCGCCGCGGCCAGAGTCTTATTTGGTAGTCGTTGGTAATAGGGCCACACACGCTAAACAAGCAGACGCGGCCAGCTATGACCTCAACCCGAGTGGAAAAATGCGATTCGGGACAACAATGCGTGATTAAAGCTGTTATTCTTTTTTTGGCAGCCTTCGCGCTTTACTTTTTCACACATTCTCCGGCGCTCGATGACATCGATGCTGTGCAATTTGCGATGGGCGTGCGCTCGTTCGACCTCTGGCACCATCAGCCGCACCCACCTGGATACCCGCTTTTTATTTTTTTTGGCTGGCTGGGCATGAGATTTTTCCACATCGGAACCGAATCATCGCTTTACTGCGCTTCGGCGTTTGGTGGCGGCCTTTTCGTTGCGTGCTGGTTTTTAATCATTCGCGCGCAGTTTTCTGAAAAATTCGCTTGGTGGATCGCCACGTCGTTGCTGATTACGCCAGTTGTTTGGATGACGGCTACAAAGGCGGTGACGGACATGCTGGCAGCGGGCTTCATGAGCGCGGAGTTACTTGCCGCGATCTGTTTTTTGAAACAGGGGAAGCGCAGCCTGATTGTCTGGGCCGCTCTCATGGGCGCCGCCGCGGCTGGGACGCGGCCACAATTGTTTCCTGTCGTTGCAGTGATTCTTGGTATTCCGCTGAAGAAAGGCTGTGTAAACGCTAAAACATGGTGGTTTGCGTATGCGGTGCTGGTCGCGGGTTGTCTAACCTGGCTTCTGCCTATGTGGTACATGCAGTCTGAATTGCGTCCACATGAGCCCTTCTGGCGGGTGTATCCCGAGCTCGCGTACGGCCAATGGCGCTGGCGCTTAAACCTGCCGTCTGTTTACATCGGCGCAGGTGATTGGAGTCCTCACTACCTCGAAATGCGGTTCGTCAGGCACATTCTCGGGTGGTTTTGGAAGGGGTTCGGCTTCATTCAATCGCCCCGCGTGCTTGCAGCCGGTATCGTTCTTACAACGTGTGCGATCATGGCTTATTTTTGGTTCGGACGCGAAGCGATCGATCAGCGATTTTGGAGATTTCACGGTCCCTGGCTCTTAGTTGACATTGCGATTACTTTTGCCGCGCTTCCCGGCGATCAAAGATACTATCTGATGGTCTTTCCGTCGCTGCTTGTCATAATGCTCCGCGGCTTTTTACGATTACCGAAACCGTGGAACTTGTCGGCAATCTGCGTTCCGGCATTGCTCCTGTATATCCTCGTTCCATTGGCCATAGAGAATCATCGCGATGAAGCGCCTGCTGTTCGGCTCGTGCGCTATTTGGAAAAACTTTATCCACCGTCGAAACGCGGCAACGTGCTCTTGATTCTACCCGTTGCGTATCGTTCCGCTCAGTGGTACGCGCCGCAATTCAAAATATTGGACCATGTTCCAACTGCGGAGGACGAGGAAGTGCTGCGGAATGCGGCAGCGGTTTATACTGATGAACGATCCTTTCAGCGGGAAGATTTTTATTTGATACATGTCGCCGATTTCAGACGCTCAGTGTTGATTTACCCACAGAATCGCCGTCTCCGACTCTATCTTGTCGAACGGCGCCGCTCGTCGTGAAACGCATTTTTATCACCGGTGGTCAGCAACGGCCTTCGCTATTGCCACTGCAAGCAACACCGACAACTTCGCAACACACATCATTTGCGCAGCGCGCCGCGACTTATTTCGAAATGTCTGGTCCGGCCGAATTCATCGCCGCAGTAGTTCTTTTCGCGCTGATGATCGTGATCAGGGTCGTAAATATCCTGCGGTACAGGTTCGATAGCGATGAACCGCAGCACCTTCACATTATCTGGGGATGGGCGCGCGGGTTCGTTCAATATCGCGACCTATTCGATAATCACATGCCGCTGTTCCATATTACGTTTGCGCCGATCTTTGGGCTGATTGGCGATCGCGCGACCATTCTTTATGAGATGCGGTTCATTTTGCTGCCGATGTATTTCGTCGCGGCATGGTGCACTTACCAGATTGGCACGTCGCTTTTTTCCAAGCGGGCCGGCATATGGGCAGTAATACTAGCCGGTCTTTATACCCGCTATCATTTTATTTCGCTCGAGTTTCGGACGGATAATCTTTGGGCGCCGCTCTGGTTGTTGTGTATTACGGTACTAGTCACCGGGCCGCTGACTGTGTGTCGCGCTCTCGCCGCCGGCCTGTTGCTTGGGCTCTGTTTTGGCGTCTCAATGAAGTCGATCCTATTTTTACTGTCGATTGCGGTCGCAGCGCTGGTCACGCTGTTGCTCGTTGGGCGCCGAAGCCTGGCTCTCTCCAGGACTCATCTCGTGAAGTGCATCGCCGCCTTTGTTGTTTCGACAGTAACTATTCCTGCAACAATAATGATCTTCTTCGCCTTCAAAGGGCTCTGGCGCGATTTCCGATATTGCGTGTTGGACTTCAATTTTCTAGTGCGTGGCGCATCTGAAAACTCTCTCACTTACAGACTAGCAATCATCATTGCGCTGCCGATTATCCTTTATACCACTCGGCGAATCATTCGCGCCACAGATGATGCCGGTTTGGCGTTCCGGCGCGTCTTCATTCTCATGGTTTGTATCTCCTATTTTCTCGCCTTCAAGACTTTGTGGCCGGTGAGAAGTCATGATGACGATCCGCCATTTTATCCGTTAGTTGCGGTGCTTTGCAGCGCAGCGCTGCTTGCTGCCTCCGCCAAGTTGATAAGTTTTAAGTGGAACGCGGGCCGAATCCTTCGACAAGTCCCTATGCCGGCGTTTCTCGCCGTTGGCGAAATCTTTGTTCTCATCGCAATGCAACCGATTTGGAAAGACAGAACTAACCGGGAGACCGATTTGCTCCGGAACGTGCTTACGCTGCTAGAACCGGGCGATTACATCCTCGATTGCAAAGGCGAAACGGTCTTTCGACAGCGTTGTATTCGCGCCGTGTATGAAACGATCACGAAATCGGCTATTCAGCGCGGACTTATTCTGGACAATGCTCCGCAAAGATGTGTGGAGACAAGCACTTGCGTGGTAGCTACCACGCTGATCAGGGCATTCCCGCGTGAGACATCTCGTTTTGTGAGAGGTAATTACTTAAGGGTGACACGCAACTTGCGGATAGCAGGCAAGGAACTGAAACCTTCAGCCACGAACCCGCTTCGGTGCGAGTTCGAAGTAACAATTCCCGCATCCTATGAAATCATTTCCGCCAGAGAAAATGTCTCGGGTACGCTTGACGGAATCCCTTACGATGGTGCGCGGTTTCTCGCAGCGGGTCCACATACATTTGAGTCGACATCGCTATCCCACGGTTTGGTCTTGCTCTGGGCGCAAGCAGTGGATCGACATTTTACTCCGTTTGAGCATCATACTTCGCCCAATGGCTGATCCGTCGCCAGCGCCATTTGATCTTCACGCTCTGTTGTGATGTACGAAAAGCACGATGATATCCGGCTCTACCGAGCCGAAAGATCGCTTACGGCATGAAAAAGGTTTTTATCACCGGAGCGAGTTCTGGCATTGGTCTCGCTGTTGCAAAATCACTCGTCGAACACGGGCATGAGGTCTGGGGCACATCGCGCAATTTGGAGCGCATTCCGAAAATGCCGCGATTGCATCCGATTCGTCTCGACCTCGCCGACCGGCTCTCGATCGAAGAAGCATTCAACTCCGCGCTCGCCGGGGCTGGTTACCTCGACGTGTTGATTAACAACGCCGGAGCCGGTCATTTCGGGCCTGCCGAGGTTCTGCCCTTGGAGGTGATCACGAACCAGTTTCAAATTCTTGTGTTCGGCCAAATCCAACTGATGCAACTCGCGTTGCAGCACATGCGCTCGCGCGGGGAAGGTTTGATCATCAACGTCACCTCGCTAGCTTCCCGGCTTCCAGTGCCGTTCATGGCGGCGTACAACGCAGCAAAAGCAGCGCTGGCAAGTTTTACCATGTCGATCCAGCTCGAACTACCTCATTCCGGTGTGCGCATTACCGATCTTCAACCCGGCGACATTCGCACCGAATTCAATCAGAGCGTCATCGTGAGCGACAATGTCGCTGGCGGTGACACAAAAATCGCCAGAACCTGGAAGGTAGTCGAACGCAATATGAAAAATGCACCGGGGCCCGACCTGGTTGCACGGCAGGTTCTGAAACTGATCCAATCGGTCGAGCCTCCGCCGAGACTAACTGTTGGAAACGTATTCGAATCAAAGATCGCACCGTTGATCTTTAGATTTCTCCCGCAGCGGGTCCGGATTTGGGGATTGAAACGATATTACGGCTTATGACTCGTGTCTCCGAAGCAGTAATTTTGATGGCGGGCGAAGGTTCCCGCCTTCGCCAAGGCTACGGCGGGCAGGCGCAGTTGCGCAGCGATGACAAAACTTTTTTGAAACCGTTTGTCCAAGTGCTTGGGAGACCATTGATTTCTTACATCTTGGAAGCCCTAACGAATAGAGGTATTAACACGATCCGGTTCGTGGTCGGCTACGAAAGCGAGCGCATGACTGCACAGACGAAGCGGTTGATTTCCCCGGGTACGACCGCGTCCTTCATCAAAAACAATCAATGGCAGAAACAGAATGGTGTCTCGCTTTTTGCTGCCGCCGGTCACGTCCGCGCGTCGTTTCTCCTCACGATGTGCGATCATCTTTTCGAAGACGCGATTATCGATTCCTTGCTTGAGAAATATGACCCACGCTTGCTCAACATTGCGGTAGATCGAAAACTCGATGCGATTTTCGATCTGCATGACGCGATGAAAGTCCAAACGCGTAAAGAATCGGTGATCGAGATTAGGAAAGATCTGCGTGACTACGATGCCATCGACATCGGGTTATTCATTTGCCCAGTAGAGATCTTTGCCTATCTCCAAAAAGCGAAATCAGCGAGCGACCGGAATGATTGCAGCTTGGCTGATGCAATGCAACTCATGGCGGCGGATGGAAAGACGCGTGTGATTGACATTGGTGACGCCTGGTGGCAGGACGTGGATACTCCGGGCGCACTGCGGCACGCAGAGAACAATTTGACCACGCCAGCTAGGAGCTGAACCCAGGTTGCGAACGCCAGTTGTCCAACTGGCTAGCCGAGCGGGCGCATCCCAGCGTGCACGTCGCGTGACAAGACTTGTAGCGGTGAAACTGCTCGCGTAAATCGCTGGTGTTATAATCCATCAAGTTTTTGGACCACACGTTTCGCGTTTGCGAACACCAGTTCACATTCCCAAACTCGTCAATGTAAAGGTATCGACTTCCCGCCCGGCATTTAAACGGTGCAGAGCCTTCACGCACAAAACGTTTTCGATAGTTTGAAAAATCCACAAGAGTCTTCGGCAACTTGGCGACAATTCTCTCGAATGCCTTGATCTGCTCGGTCGTTAATGTCAGTTCTCCTCGATCGTTGTGAATGAGCAATACGCGTGGGATAAAGCGCGTGCGCTTAACGAATGAGACAACAGCTTCAGCCTCGTCTGGGTGACTCGCCCCAAGAACAGCACTAACGATAACCCGAAAATGTGCGTACTCACTGAGCCAGTGAAGTCGCTTCTCCAAGTTGTCCAAAACTTTTTCCGTCGTTGCATTCGCATGGACTCCATCCACAGAAATCTGCATTTCCTGGAGTCCGGCCTCGTTAAGCGCTTTGATTAAATCGGGTCGCAAAAGGAAACCGTTGGATATCATCCCGGTCCGGAAGAAGCCCATGTCGCGGCATTTCCGAATCAGGTTTGGAAGACCGGGGTGCAGTGTCGGTTCTCCCCCTGTTAGGGAGATGCCGAATGTACCCAGACTCCTTAACTTGCGCAGTCGTTTCTCCAGGATTTCTACAGGGATTGGGTCGCTAACCTTGTCGTATTCCGAGCAATAGCCGCATGACAGGTTACAGCGGCGAATAATCACGACGTGGGCAAGGAACGGGCTGTAGCCAAGCCGGAAGACCATCGGAGGTACGGCCTCAGGAATTGATGCCTCCAAATTATTCGCTACCATGATTTTTTACGTGTTGTAAAACGCGGAGAGCTTAGCCAATCTACCGGCTAAGGCGAACTGAATTGTCACACTTGGAAACATCCGACTCGCTCCTCGAACGGTCGCAGCAAACTCATCAAACCAGCACAAGACTGGATCACTGTATTGTCCTGGCGGACAACCCCAGCGCCTCGGTTGAACTCTGCGGGATTTCCATGCTGGAACGTCTTCTGCGGACACTTCAACGGTGCGGAATCAAACATATCACAGTCCTTACGAGCACGCCCGAGCCAATTGAAGCGGAACTCGCGCGTCCGTCCTGGGCTCGCGCAGAGTTAGAATTGTCAGTTCGCACTCGGCCGGCCGGACCGGTGATGCTGGACCACATTGTGAATGTATGGCCGCGCAGTTATGCAGCAACTTCACTCGTTCTTGTTGTTCCGGCCGATTCTGTTTTCGACCGCCGACTGTTGCGCCTTCTCATTGAGCAGGAGAAGTCCGCTGCTCTGGTCGATTCCGGCTTGCGTCGGCGAGAGCTTGAGACGCTCATTGCTTCCACGCCGGATACGATTGTTGGCAAATTATGTGGTCCCGCTGTTTTGAGCTATGACTGGACTTCGGCGCAAACGGGTCTTTTCGCCGAAGGTGTACGTAGCGGGTTGGAGCGCGATGAGCTCAATCCGGTAAACGTTTCAGACCAGCCCTTATACTACGTTTCGCTGCGAAGAAAGCTTCGACCCTACTGGTTTCCAGTGCCTTCGCCCGAAAATAGAAAGCTCGCAAAGGGTGTCCTATTTGATTCGATACAAAAGGGCACGCTCGATATTCCAGCATTGGTGCACGCGCCGATCGAAACGTTTCTCATCTCACGCCTGTGCAAAACCCGGATTACGCCTAACCAGCTAACGCTGTTATGCAGCGCCACTGCGTGGGTCGCCACATTTCTCTTCGCCGCAGGTCAGATCGGCTGGGGATTGGTGCTGGCGCTCGTGGTAGGCGTGATCGATGGGCTCGATGGGAAACAAGCCCGTCTTAAGGTAGAAACAACACGGCACGGCAAGATCGAGCATTGGTTCGATGCCGTATTCGAGATGTCGTGGTGGCTCGCGCTCGCCTGGTATTTCCATGTCTCCGGGCAACTTCCGGGCGCGTTTGGCTATTTGCTTTTGCTGCTGGCAGCCGAAGGCCTCGATGGCCTCGCAAAAGCCAGTGTTTATTTCACCACTGGGAAAGTCATCGACGAGCTCGGCGCATTCGAGCGGTTCGCCCGCCTGATTGGCGGCCGGCGCAACATCTATATCTGGATCCTGACAATCGGTTTTCTCCTGGGCGCGCCGGCCAAAGGTTTCGTCGTCATGGCCTGGTTACAGGTTGCAACTGCGATCGTGCATCTCCCCAGTGCAATTGGAAATTTCATTCGGAATCGGCACCTGTTCAGCATCCGCTTACGCGATTAGTTTATAGTCACGGAATTTCTGTGGCGTTCTGACGTTTCCGATTTGAAGTTGTAGCCATTCACGCTCTATTCTGAGCTTCTTTCGCCGGCTCCTTTGGCGCCCAGATTATTCCGACCTGCTACACAAAACTCCTATTTTGACGGAAGCAAAAACGTATAAAAGACCTGACGTGACAACGGTCGTGCCAGCGGTGGAGCAAGCCGTGCCACGACTTTCGGCCTCTTACTTGAGCAGATCGGCTCAATTTTTAGCCATCCTCGTGCAGTTTGCATTGATTGTAGTCGCCATAGACCGCTGGCAGCTTGAGGGCCAATTATTGGTCCGATTAATGTGGTTGGCACTTGCCGGTTTCGTCATGCACCACTTTCTGCCCCGGCGTTTTCGCCTTCCGTTCTTTGCGATGCTATCGCTTTTGGCAGTCATAACCGGTGTTGGTCATTTGGGCCCTAACGTGGGGGGCGCATGGCTAACTGGCAAGATCACAACGTCTGGTCTTCTGTATTACCTGGTTCCAGGTTTAGCAGTTATCGGGATCGGACTGGGTCTGATCGGCATCTGTCATCTTCCGATTCGATTTGGAGCTCGGGTCGGGTTGGTGGCGGTCGCCGGTGCTGGGCTTGCCTTTCTGCGGGCGCATAGTCAATGGTTTCCTGACGTTACCGAGATGTGGGTCGTTCTAGGCTCCATGTTCATGTTCCGATTGTTAGTCTATCTGTATGACCTGAGGCATCAGACAGCGCCCTTCAGTCTCTCGCGAGCGATTTCGTACTTCTTTCTGTTACCGAACGTTTGTTTCCCGCTGTTTCCGGTAGTGGACTACAAGACTTTTTGCTCGACGTACTACAACGAAGACTGGCCGCGAGTTTATCAAACGGGGCTCAAGTGGATGTTCCGCGGGATATTCCAGTTACTCCTGTATCGGACGGTTTATGAGTATGCGCCCTTGGATGTTTCCAAGCTTACGTCTGCACTGGATGCCGCTGGATTCATGCTGGGCATGTTCCTGTTATACCTGCGTGTATCGGGTACCTTCCACCTGATTGTGGGTCTGCTGCACATGTTTGGCTTTAATCTTCCCGAAACCCACCATCGATACTACCTCGCCACAAGCTTCACCGATTTCTGGCGCCGCATCAATATCTATTGGAAGGACTTCGTCATGAAGCTTTTCTTCTATCCCACTCATTTCAAATTGCGGAAAATGGGAACGTTTTGGGCGATGTCAGTAGCAACGATAGTCACCTTTCTTGCCACCTGGCTGCTGCACTCGTGGCAATGGTTCTGGATTCGCGGCAAGCCGCTGTTTGACTGGAAAGATTTTTCTTTCTGGATGATCCTCGCCGTCCTTGTGTTGGTCACCGCAATTTATGAGACAACCCGGGGTCGGAGGCGGGCGCTTACGCCATCGCGTTTCACGGTGCGCGCCCGGTTGATGTTTGGCTTACAGGCAAGCGTGGTCTTTTGCGGCATGTGTATTCTCTGGGCTTACTGGTCATGTCAATCCTGGGCGGAGTTTCAATCACTGATGGATGCTGCCTGCAAGCCAACTTGGCGTGAAATCGCCATCATCTTCGTTGTCTTGGCTCTAGTCTGCCTATGCGGGATGTTATGGGGGCAATCAAGCCGAGAAACCTCCGAAGGGCGCGGGACACAAGCAAGCGGCGCGCCGTTTCACTTCTGGCGCTCGACGGTCGCAGTTACAGTTGGCTCGATATGTCTCCTGGCTGGGCCGTCAATGGCTACTTGGACACTCCCAGCGACCAAGGACCTAATCGCGCGTCTCCATGGCGACGTGTTAAATGCGCGCGATCTCGCCTTGCAGCGCCGTGGCTACTATGAGGAGCTCGACCTGAGCCGGATGGATGACTGGCGGTGCCATGATGCTAAAGAGCCTGAGGGATGGAATGCAGGTCGAAAGTTGTTTTATCGTGAGCGGTCTGATTTTTTGATGAAGGAGATCGTACCATCGGTGTCCACAGTCTTAGGAGGCGCGCCAGTAACATCGAACCGCCTTGGGATGCGCGACCGCGAGTACCAAAAGCTCAAACCACCGAACACGTACCGGATAGTTTTGTTCGGCGTGTCGCATGATGTGGGCACTGGGGTGAAGGACGATCAAACGTACGAAAACCTCGTCGAAGATCGTTTGAATCGTCACTGCCCAGACACTCACTATGCGCGCTACGAGATTTTAAATATGTCCACTGGTGCCGACTGTGTTCTGCAAATGTTGCTGCGGCTTGAGCAGATCGGCTTCGACCTTCATCCCGATGCCGCGATGATTTCCGTTGGCGCTGTTGATCAGCAGTTTCTTGTAGAATACTTGAGAAAGTGCCTGACTCGTGGAATTGACCCGCCTCGAAGTTACCGCAAGTTCCTGGATGGGATTGCCAAAGAGGCCGGTGTCAATGGGCGAATGCCTGATGCTGCGATCGAACGACGCCTGTTCCGACATGTCCCTGAAATACATGAGTGGGCATTCCGCCGATTCGCACAGCAGTGTACGCAGCGCGGCATCCACCCGCTGGTTATCTATCGACCGGCTCCGATGGACTTTGGGGGGGTGGAACCCGCCTGCCGAAGCGAAACCGTCCGGCTGGCCCGAGCTGCCGGGCTCGAGGTCATCGACTTGTCTCCAGCCTTTGATTCGGTGGCGGACCGCAACAGATTGATCGTCGCGAAGTGGGACGAGCACACGTCAGCGCTCGGTCACCGGCTGCTAGCTGACAAGCTGTACGAAGGCCTTGTGCCGCTACTTTTTCCTGCCTCGAGCATACAGCAAGTGTCCCGTCTCCAAAAACCGTAACCACTTGGAACGGCACCCAGATAGACGTGCTAATCAAAAATCCTGTATGAATTCGGAAGATATCAAAAGTACAATAAAAACATTCATACTTACCGAATACTTGCCGGGAGAAGATCCTGCAGCATTAACTGATACTACTCCATTGATGACGACTGGAATCCTTGATTCCATCGCTGTCCTAAAGGTAGTAACCTTCCTCGAGAATCAGTTTGGTATTGTCATCCAACCGCATGAGGCCGTAGTCGAGAACCTCAATACCTTGTCGGACATCGAGCGATTTATAGTTTCGAAGAAAGCTTAACTGCAGGATGAGTCGCACTTTCAGTGCTCGTGTGACGGGCTGATCAAATTTCATAGGGCGATGCACCAGGTTAAATTGACATTGCGCCTCTGACGCTAACCGTTTGTTACGGATGAAAAAAATGCACAATATGGTGGCAAACAGACTCCCCAGATCGTCGGGTATTAATTTATCAACACCACGAGAGTTGGCATAGCAGCAAATGCAATGACGAATACCAGAGCGCTGCATCAGCTTCTGGACGTTTCTGCTTTACGGTTTCCAGATAATGTCGCAGTCGAGGAGTCCGAAAGCGGCAGCATCCGGTATACTGAACTGGCACATCTTTCAGATAGATTGCGCGACCGCTTACGGGTGATGCGTGTAGGACCTGGCGATCGCGTTGGCATCTGTCTGCGAAAATCGGCTGATGCAATCGCGTCAATTTTCGGGATCATGAAGACGGGGGCCGCGTACGTCCCCGTCGACACAACAGTACCTGCTTCGCGGAACGCGTATATTTTCGATAACTGTGCCGTTAAAGTCGTGATTGTTGAGGAGCGGCTGGTAAAGGCCCTCAACTCAGAGTTCAGCCAACTCGGCTCTGCTCCACAATTGGTTGTGACCGACGGAATTGGAGCCGGAGCGCCGCTCGTCAAAGCTCTGGACCAGTTGGACGCTGTTAACCCGGCGCCTTCCGCGCCTAGTGCGGCGGCGGACCCGTCGCGGCTCGCCTACATCCTTTATACCTCGGGCTCAACCGGTCGGCCGAAAGGTGTTATGCTGTCGCACGTCAATGCTGCCTGCTTTATCGACTGGTGCTCCGACGAATTTCAACCGAACGAACATGATCGGTTTTCCTCTCATTCGCCGTTTCATTTCGATCTGTCGATCCTCGACGTTTACCTATCGCTTAAACACGGCGCGACGCTAGTGCTGGTTGAGGAACAACTGGGCAAAGAACCAACACGACTGGCACCGTGGGTTGCTGAGAAAAGGATTACCGTCTGGTATTCCGCTCCATCGGTCCTCAGCCTGCTGGCACAGTTCGGAAAGCTGGAACAACGCGACTATTCTGCGCTTAGACTTGTGTTATTCGCCGGCGAGGTGTTTCCGATCAAATACCTAAAGCTATTGAAATCGTTGTGGCGGCATCCTCGTTATTTCAATTTATATGGTCCGACGGAGACTAACGTTTGCACGTTTTACGAGGTGCCGCGTTTGCTTCCGGAGTCTCAAGCTGAACCTGTTCCCATTGGCAAGGCGTGTCCCTACGGCGAGCCGCTGGTAGTCAACGAAGCCGGTGCCGAGATTGCAAGGGGAGGCGAGGGAGAGTTATGCATCGCTGGACCTAGTGTGATGCAAGGTTATTGGAACTTGCCGGAAAATACCGCCAAGGCGTTCTTACCCAGGCGCGACACGCGCTGGTATCGGACGGGCGACATTGTCGTCGAACTCCCAGATGGCAATTACAAATTCCTCGGACGACGTGACCGTATGGTCAAGAAGCGCGGGTATCGGATTGAGTTGGGTGAAATCGAGGTGGCGTTGTACCGGCACTCGGCCATCAAAGAAGCGGCGGTATTAGCATTTCCCGATGAGGAAGGTGTGCCGATCAAGGCCTTCACCAGCACGCGCGACGGATTGAAGTTGTCGATCATCGAGCTAAAAAAGTTCTGTTCTGAGAACCTGCCGCTCTACATGGTTCCCGACGGCTTCTGCTTCCTTGAATCGTTGCCGAAGACTTCGACAGACAAGATTGATTATCAGAAACTAAAGGGCTTAAGGTGAGGGACGATCCGGAGGGGGCGGTTTCAGATTTCCTCGGAATTAGTTGGACCTACCTGAACAAATAATGGATTTCGAATTAACACCTGGACAGCAAGCCGTGCAGGAGGCGGCTATTGAGTTCGCTCGCAGAGAGCTAAACGAGAGTATGATCGAGCGCGATGCTGGCCAAGCCTTTTCCCGCAACGGCTGGCAAAAGTGTGCTTCTTTCGGAGTGCAGGGAATGCCCATCCCCAAAGAATACGGAGGCCGTGGCTCGGACCCGGTTACTACGATCGCAATGATGGAGGGCCTCGGATTCGGCGGTTCGGACCAAGGGTTACTTTTCGCGATCAATGCGCACATGTGGACCACTTCGATCCCGTTGCTAACGTACGGGACAGAGGAAGACAAAAGGAAATATCTTCCTGGATTATGCGATGGGAGCTTGATTGGCGCCAACGGCACAACTGAGCCAGACGCCGGCTCAGACGTTTTTTCGATGCAAACGCGTGCCGAGAAGGACGGCAGCGACTATATTTTAAGCGGCAAGAAAGTGTTTGTGACCAATGCGCCGGTCGCGGATCTGTTTGTTGTTTACGCCACACTCGATCCAAAACTGCGTGCAGGTGGTATTTGTGGCTTCCTCATCGAGAAGGGAGCAAAGGGACTCAGCATAGGGCCAAAGAAAGATAAGATGGGTTTGCGAACTGCTCTCATGGGCGAGGTGGTCTTAGACAATTGTCGCTTGCCCGGCAGTGCCTTGCTCGGCCGAGAAGGTCGCGGAGGTGAGATGTTCCACTATTCGATGACGTGGGAACGAGGATGCATTCTCGCGACTTGCCTCGGAACGATGCGACGCCAGCTTGAACGCTGCGTCGAACACGTACGGAAGCGCAAACAATTTGGCCAACCCATTGGGAAATTTCAATCGGTCGCCAATCGAGTTGTTGATATGAAGGTTCGCTACGAGACGGCCAGGCTGCTCGTCTATAAGTTTGCCTGGCTCATACAGGGCAATAAATCTGCAGGCATGGATGCCGCCATTGCCAAGCTATACGCCTCGGAATCTTTTGTGAAGTCGTGCCTCGACGCGATTCAGGTACATGGAGGCGCGGGATTCTTGACCGAGCTCGAACTCGAACGGGAAATGCGCGACTCGATCGGCAGCACGCTGTACTCTGGAACGTCGGAGATTCAGCGAAATATTATCGCGCGAGGCCTCGGCATCTGATCTCCGCCTAAGGTTTTGGCTCTCCCCTGTCTTCAGTTCGTGGTCGGAAAAGCTGGCTGTAACTTAGCGGCAACTTCGGTCTGTGATCGTCGAGGGCAAAACGGGGGGAGAAGGGAGCGAAGGATCAAATCTAAACATTTGACATTCCAATGTGACGCCGACGGTTACGCGATTGATTTGTTGTAGATCCGATAAGTCTTGTAACGCTCCGCACCGATCGCTTCGAGGAAGCGGTTGATCATGTAATTGTCTTCGAGCGTCATGCTAAGTTCGCCGGTGATTCCGCGTTTGATCATCGTTTCCTCCATGACGCGCAGCACTAGCATCTCGGCGATCCCGGCGTGTCGATATTTCTCAACCACGCCGAGAGCTATAAGCCGTCCTTTTTGAACACGATTTTTGTAGCGTAGTAATTTGATCAAACCGATGGGCAGGCCAAAGCGAGTGAGGCGGCCGTTGAGATCGCGCAACACAACATTGACGTCCGGGAGGCACAATGTGAACCCCGCGGGCTCGCTGCCGATCTCGGCTATCCATGCAAACTCCGGCATGATCAGCGGCTTCAGCTCCTCGGTCATGAACTCGATCTCCGCCTCAGTGAACGGGACAAACCCCCAGTTCTTTTCCCACGCCTGATTAAAGATTTCGCGAAGTCGCCTGCTTTCGTCCCGGAGGTTTTTGAGATTTGCGGGACGAATCCTGACCGGCCAACGCGCTTTCAATCGCGTTGCCAGCCGTCGCAAACGCGTGGCGGCGTTCGAAGGATCAGCAAACCACCACGCGTACCAATCTTTCGTTTTCGTAAAGCCACAGCTCTCGATCAACGCGCGGTAATTTGGCGGATTGTGTGCGGTCAGAATTGTGGGCGGAAACTGGAAACCGTCGATCAACAGGCCGCACACGTAATTCGTTGAATAATCGATCGGCCCCATCATCTCGGTACGGCCTCTTTTACGAAGCCAACTGGCCGCAGCATCAAAAAGCGCGGCGGCTACCTCTTTATCGTCGATGCACTCAAACAGGCCAAAACAGCCGACATTTGTTTGGTGCAGCGAATTGTAGTTCGGATCATCGCTGGCCATGATTCGACCAGCAATTTTGCCGTTCTTTCGCGCGAGGAATAAAACAGCGTCGCCGTGTCTGTAAAACGGATGCCGCTTGCGATCGAGAAACCCTTTACGTTCGATGATCAGCGGCGGTACCCACGCGGGATCATTCCTATAGATTTGCCATTGAAATTTGATAAACGCATCGCGTTCACGGCGCGAGGTCACCTGTGAGACTTCGATATTCAACGCCAATCGGGAAAAGCTTAGGCAGGAGTTCCCGCCGTCACTGGTCGCTCCAGCGAGTCAGCCATTTTCTCCTGGCGCGCGATCAAATAAACGAACAGCAGATTCAGCGGTATGAGCTCGAACCAAAAGTAATAAACCGGCTGCCCAAGGAACAGCACAAGAAATAAGATCAGCATGCGGGTGTTTGTCATTAACAGACGCCACCACTTGAGCATGGGCCTGGCTTTGTCTCGATAGCGTTGTTCCAGCCAGCCGGGGACTTTGCCATTGAATGCTGTGCTTACGGTGTTGCGCAGCTGTTTAAGACCGGGCGCCAGCCATTCCTGTTGCAGAGTGAAATTCAAATAGAGCGCGAGAAGAAGCTTGTCCCATGCCCGGTGTTTCCAAGTCAACTTTCGATAATCACAGCGCAGCGCAGAGGAGGAATCTATTTCGGTGCGTCCTCCGCCAGTGAAGTACAGAAATGCAGCGCGGGAATAATCAGCCGCTGCGCCCTGTAAAGCGTGACTGATCGCTGCGCCGAACGCTAAAAGCCAGATCGTCGGCGACGCACCTGCAAACGCACAGCGAAGCGTCAAATGAATGTAAACGCTCGCGAATCCCAAGTGATCGGCAACGCTATCGATGATGCGGCCTTTGCGGGTTGCCTGATGAGTTAATCGCGCAAGCTGACCGTCCGCATTATCGAGCGCATTCGCACAGACATGGAGCACCATGCCCGCGATGTTGATGCTGAGATTACGATAAAAATAGAGATGCCCAGCCATCACGCCGCAGAGACCCGCTAGCAGACTCACGCCTGCCGGCGTAACCTTGAGATGCGCGAAAAATTCGGCCAACCGAAATCCCAGCGGCCGGTAGAAGTAAACGTCGAGAGCGCCTTCCACTTCGCGCGCTTTGTAAGTGGATGCGATGCGCGAATGACGCGTCTCGACCTGCTGAGACATCATCAGGCGCTTTGCTTTTGCAGCATCGCCGGGACGAGGGTGTCCTCGAGAATGTTCAGCGCCTCATCAAGATCCGCACGGGTGTGTTTAGCTGTGACACACGCGCGGAAACAGATCCGATTTTGCGGGACAGCCGGGTAGTCCACCGGCGCGACCCAAAGACCGCGGCGCCGCAGCTCGTGCCCGAGCCGGTACATCAGCTCGCGATCACCAATCACAATCGGCATCACGTAAGTTGTGGATGCTCCCGTGTCGAATCCAAGCTTGTTGAGTTGTGCATGGAAGTAATCGGAATTTTCCCAAAGCTTGGTGCGCAGTTCCGGCTGCGTCGTGCCGAGTTCCAGCGCCTTGAGAATTGCTGCAATGACGACCGGCGGCAACGCGCACGAATACACGTACGGATGGGCGTAGAAACGCAAATACTGCAGCGTCTCTTTGGAACCGGCGACGAAACCGCCCAGTGCTCCGAATGCTTTTGAAAATGTGCCATACACCAGCGGGAACCGGTCCTCGACACCGAAGTGCTCCGCAGCTCCCCGGCCATGTTGGCCGCAGGCGAGCATCGAATGTGCTTCGTCGATGAAAACGCTCGCGCCGTGCGCGTCCGCCACATCAATCATTTCCTGGAGATTTCCAAAATCGCCATCCATCGAATAAATGCCTTCGACCACCACGAGTTGACGCCGGCCCTTCTGCCGATTCAATGCCGCGTCGAGTGAGGCGGCGTCGTTATGCTCGAATTTCTCCGTGCGACATCGCGACAAAATCGCACCGTCACGAAGACTCAAGTGAGAGCGATTGTCCAGAATTGCGACGTCGCTTTTGCGCAGCAGGCCCGAAATCGTGCCCAGCGCACCGCCAAATCCACTATTGAAAAGCATGGCGTCCTCGCGATTGAGAAATTTCGCGACCCGGTGTTCTAGTTCGCGATGGAGATCGGTCATGCCCGAAAGCATCGGCGATCCGCAGGCGCCCATACCATGCGTGCGGAGGGCCTCGTGCGCGGCGGCAAGCACGTCGGGGTGATTGGCCAGACCCAGATAATTGTACGAACAGAGGTTGAGCACTGAGCGAGGTTTCCCCGCGTAATTGATCGTGGTCCGGGCGTCTGCACCGGAAAGTAGCTCCGGCTCGTATAATTCCACAGCCCACGCGCCGAGCCGCATCCAGGTCGTAAAGCTCGGTGGCGCTTGAAGGGGGTCGTCGCTGTCGCCCGCCAGAAAATTACTCAAACTAAGTTTTGCCGGATCAACGTTCATAGGGCCCCAGACTCCGTTCTACTCGCAACCGTCTGCACAGACGGCGGTTCCCAGCAAAACTGACAATTTTGTCGTTCACTACGATTCCTTACGAGTTTCTCCTCTACTTCCACAGATCGGGGAGTTTCGTGTCGGGGCAGCAATGTAGGGGCTTTCGGATTTCAGGACAAGGGTTTTAGTGCGGGGCTATCCCCGCCAGTTCGAGCAGGATGGACGGCGGTAAATACGACGATTACCGCCGAGTGGTCCGGAAGACGTAATCCCACAATGGCGAGCTGATACCGTACCCCATGTGATCATCTTTGTAGTGATGGCGAAGATGATACTGTTTCAGCCAGAGTAAGACGCCGCGTTTCATCGGAAAATGGTGTGTCGCGTAATGGAGCATGTCGTAACAGACATAGCCAAACACCAATCCGGCGAATGCACTGGACGCAAAGCGTCCAAAGATTAGCAGGAACAATCCGTAAAAAAGAAATGCGAGCGGCACACTGATGCTCGGCGGCATAACAAGTCTTTTTGCATCGTTTGGATAATCGTGATGCACGCCGTGAATGACGTAGTGGAGCCGTTTTCCCACACGCGTTTTCGGTTCGTAATGAAAGATGTATCTGTGGATTAAATATTCGAGCAACGTCCACAGGAGCATTCCGAGCAGGAACAATCCCACGACAACTAGCAGCGGGAATCCTTGCCTCCAAAGTGCCACGTAAAGCATAAAACCGACGACAGGCAGGTAGAGAATCAATGGAGTCGCAGGATGCACACGCGAAAAAAATTCCATGAAATCGCTGTCGAACATCCGGACCGTTTCGTTTTTCGTCGAGACGTAGAGGGGCGGCTTCGAGATCGCGCTGCTCTGGGTTAATTGATCCGCCATAATCAAAAACTAATAGGCCGGGCACTCAGATCAAGATTCCCAGCTTCGCGGCTTGCGATCTGCGAAGTCGCATTAGGTCCATCCTTTTGCCTCATTCGCTCCACTCGCGAATACAGACTGTATCGCTTATCAAAGATGAACTGGAAGAGGAGGCGACTCCACGAGGAGTGATACTTAAGATTGTTGTAAAACTCCGGTGCCGTCGCTCGCAGCTTCGGAAGATTGTTCCATGGGACCGATGGCAAATCATGGTGCTCATTGTGATAGCCCATGTTCAACGCCAGCCGATTGATGGGCCCATAATAACTGAACGTCTCCTGGTCGAAGTCGTAAGTATAATGCTCCTGAATCCAGCGAGCCCCCACCGGGTGCAATCCAATCGAAAACAAAAACGCGAACACCAGATAAAGAAATCCAGCCCAACCGCAGAAATAAACGATCGCTACATCGTACGCGATTGCACATGCAAGGTTGATTGAAAACCAGCGGTCCCACATCGTAATCGCTTTGAGTCGAGGCGGACGCGTGAC
>DATFXP010000106.1:0-10512 GCA_035315785.1 Candidatus Udaeobacter sp.
AGGCGGAGAAAAACTACATGGACTACGGCATCCAGCTTGGCCGCAGGTTTCGCGCGCTCAAAGCGTGGGTGATCTGGCGGTCGTTAGGCC
The DNA here is from genome assembly GCA_035315785.1 of Candidatus Udaeobacter sp. Classification (GTDB taxonomy): domain Bacteria; phylum Verrucomicrobiota; class Verrucomicrobiia; order Chthoniobacterales; family UBA10450; genus Udaeobacter. The sequence goes on from DATFXP010000106.1 coordinate 91, forward strand.
GCGCCGGGATTGTTGCCCGCCTGCGCGAACAAATTCGTCTGGCGAACCTGCTGGTCGAGTGGATCAAAAAGGACGATCGTTTCGAGTTATCCGCGCAGCCAAGCATGGGCGTAGTCTGTTTTCGGTTTATTGGAGACGCGGCGCCCTCGCCGCGCCGGGGCACGGCGGCGCGAGGGCGCGCCGGCTCCATTGATGCAATCAACAGCGACATCGTAGAGGGAATAAACGCATCCGGGCGTGCGTATCTAACGCAGACAAAATTGCGCGGCCGAACGGTTATGAGGATCGGCCTCGGGAATGTGCTCACCACGGAGGAGCATTTGGGTAAGGGGTGGGAGATCATTCAGGAAATGGCAGAGGCTGTTCGACCCAAATCCCAAATCCCAGAACCCAAATCCCAATCAAATTCCAACCAGCAAAATCCCAAAGCATCGAAGCGCGATTGATGTGATATTTTGGAGCTTGAGTTTTGAGATTTCCCGCCGCATTTGCGGCGGGCAGCTGTCACCGCTAACCTTGCCGCCGTTATGATGAAGCTACTGCGCCGGCACCGGGACTGGCTCATGATCGTGATCGCGATCCTGGCGATTCCCTTCATTTTCTATTTCGTAAGGACGCCGGATTACGGCGCGATGGGCAGGGACCAATTTGCGCGTATCTACGATCGAAATGTTTCGATGCTGGAAGCTCAACAATTTGCAAGGCTTCTCAGTCTGGCGCAGGCGCTTGGGATGTCTGATTTTGTGGGAACAATGACCGCGGGGGCCGGGTTAAACCAGAATCAGGCGACGGTCCAATTCATCGTTAACCTGCTTGTTCTGCGGCACGAGGCGGAACGACTGGGAGTGCGCCCGAGTGCTTCGGAGGTTGCCGATGTTGTGCGAAAGCTGCCGGCTTTCCAGGGCGATTCGGGATTCGATATTAATAAGTTTAACGATCTTGTGCAGAACGGTCTTGCACCGCTTGGTCTCAGTGAAGACCACATCGAACAACTCGTGCGCGACCAAATTTCCCTCACCGAAATTCAAAAACTTCTGGCCGCCGGAGTTTCGCTTCCCAAGAGCGAGTTGGACGAAAATTTTCAGCGCGGGTATGACAAACTCTATGTCAGTGTCATTCGATTTCACGCCGCCGATTTCGACAAGGACATCAAGATTAACGATGAAGATGTGCCGAAGTATTACGATGCGCACAAGGCGGATCTGAAAACCGACGAAAAACGCAAGGTCGAGTTTGTTCAACTGGCGCTGAATGAGGAGGAGAAGAAGCTGGCAGGCAAAGCGCGGATCGAGGCGTTACAGAAGCTGGCCGATCGCGCAACCGACTTCACGCAGGCGCTGTTGGAAAAGGGCGCGGATTTCAAGCAGGCGGCAGCGAAATTTCAACTGCCAGTGCACGAGACCGGCGAATTCACTGCGGCAGAGCCTGACCCGCAGTTGAAAAGCGATCCGCAGCTTGGCGCCGCGGCTTTCAAGCTGTCAGCCCAGGAGTCGCACAGCGATGCCGTCCAAGTGGCGGATGGATTTTATATTTTGAATTTGATCGGGAAGACGGAGACACGGCCGCTCACACTCGAAGAAGCCAAACCGAAAATCGTTGACGCGCTAAAGAAGACGCGGGCGCGTGAGTTAATGTCGACCAAAAGCGCGGAACTGGTGCAGCAACTTCGCGAAGCGAAAAAATCTAATCAGTCGCTCGATGCCGCCATCGAAAACGCCGGTTTAAAACCGGAGAAGCTCACGGCGTTTTCTTTGATCGATGAGGAATTGGAGAAGTCCGACAGCAACGAGCCGAAAAAACAGTCGCCCGAGCTTCTCACGATTAAAGATGCGGTCGCATTGCTGAATCCCGGCGATGTCACTGATTTTGTGCCATCTGGTACGGATGGACTCATTGCGATTTTGGAAAAGCGAGAGCCTCTCGGCGACACGGCTGCAGGGGAGAAGAGGGCGGCGTTCGAGAAGAGAATTCTTGAGAACAAGCAGCGCATTGTTCTTGTGGAATGGTTGCGCGACCGGCAGCAAGCAGCCGGCTTGGAATTCAAGAAAGGGTAGGGCTCACGCAAAGTTCACAAAGAGACAGTAAGTAATGGTGGCTTCTAAATTTCTAACCGTTATTTCTGCGTGACCGTTGCGATCGTTGTGCGAGAAAAATAAATGGCAACGCCCAACGAGATTTTTGATGATGCCAGTGGCGACGTTGCCGTCGGCGATTTGGACAGTGCTGTCGAAAAGTACCGCCGGTGCGTGCACCTTGATCCCAGTTTTTTCGATGGCTGGCACGCGCTTGGGATGGCGCTGATGAAGCTCGGGCGATTCGAGGAAGCAATCGAAGCCGGTAAAAGAGCGGTAGAATTGAGACCTAACGACCAGATCGGCTGGACAAGTCTTTCGCTGTTTTACAATCGCGCTGGCAATATTCAGGAAGCGGAAGCTGCTGGTACGAAAGCAAAGATTTTGGGCTGGGGCGGGAAGGTCGCCAAAGAATAATTGTTCGCTATTGGTTACTCATGCGTTTCTTTCACCACTTTTGCTGAAACTTTCCCCGCAGAATCAAAAACGATCCGAGTCGTTTGCTTGCATTCATGAGTCTTGTCGGGATCGTCCGCGTCGTCCCATTCCTGGGTGGCAAGCAACACCAAAGTAGTTGCGTTTATCCACTGCTTGGGCTCGACACTGACCCCGAATTCTTTGCCGACATTCTTTTTGTTTTTGCAATCTGAGGTCTCGGGAAGACTTACTTCTTCGAACGCTTGTCCGCTGCGCTGATAAACCGTAGTGGAGCCTCCGCGCCGGTTGTCTTCAAAAAATGCGAACCGTTTGGAATCCGGTGACCATAGCAAATTTGAGTGTTCGGAATATGGGTGACCAGTGTCGGCAAGATCCAGCAGTACGTTCCGCGAGCCAGCTTCGATTAGTTTGATCGATACTCCCTGATCGTCCGCCTCCGTTAAAAGCATCGCGAACTTTCCGTCGGGAGATTGATACTTAATCAGATCGCCCGCCAGGGCCCCGAAGGTGACGGCGCCGAGATACAATACGCAAAGGATCGCTTTCATGGTGGCTGAGCATAAATGCAACAGACCCGCTTGCACGTATAACATCGCGGCTTAGCCCGGCGTTTCTGCGCGCAGCAGCGCGGAAACCGCTTAAATGGTTTCTTTATACGAGGTAATTAACACCGCGCTGAAGCGCGGTGTTAATGTGGCGGCTGGCCTCTGACACAGACGCCCTACAAGCAGATCGTTACCAGATATTTACGCGCTTGTCCGTTGGGCGAACCATCGCCGAACCATCCGGAACATCGAACGCCTTTTGAAATTCCGGCATGTTCGCGAGCGGTCCGTTTACACGAAACTGGGCCGGCGAATGCGGATCGGTGGTGAGTCGCAGCTTTTGATCTTCGTCCCGAATCTTCGACCGCCAGATGTCGGCGAAGGACAGAAAGAACCGTTGCTCCGGTGTAAGGCCGTCGATCTTTTTGTTGCGGTCCTCGGGATGTTTGTCGAGCGCCTTCTGAAACGCGGCGTAAGCGAGCTTTAGTCCTCCGATGTCTGCAATGTTTTCGCCTTGCGTAAGTTCCCCATTCACACGCTGGCCTGGCAGCGGCTCGTACGCGGAATATTGATCGACAACCGCTTTGCGGCGTTTGTTGTATTCGTCCGCGGATTTTTTAGACCACCAGTCGCGCAGGTTGCCCACCGCATCGAATTGCCGTCCCTGATCATCGAAGCCGTGTGTCATTTCATGGCCAATCACTGCACCGATTGCTCCATAATTCACCGCGTCATCCGCCTTCGCGTAGAAGAACGGCGGCTGCAAAATCCCGGCGGGGAACACGATCTCGTTCATCGTCGGCTGATAATACGCGTTCACAGTCGGCGGGGTCATTCCCCAGTCCGTGCGATCGACCGGTTTGCCGATCTTTTGCAGATCACGATCGGCCGCAAACTTCTCGGCGCGCAGCGTGTTCATAACGAATGGGCCGCGGTCAACCTGTAGCAATGAATAATCGAGCCATTTATCGGGATAACCGATTTTGACATTCATCGCGGCGAGTTTTTTAAGCCCTTCCTTTTTGGTCGGCTCGTCCATCCAATCAAGCGTCTTGATTCGGTCGGCGAGCGCCTCCTTCAAATTGTTCACGAGTTCGAGTGCGCGTTCTTTCGCTTCAGGTGGAAAATCAAAGCCGACGTACAGCTTGCCAAGGGCATCGCCAATGTCGCCATCCTCTGAAATGACCACGCGTTTCCAACGCGGCTTGTTCTGCTGAGTGCCGCGCAAAACTCGCTCGTTGAAATCGAAATTCTCGTCGACGAAATCCTTGGAAAGATATGGCGCTGTCGCACTGATCAGATTCCAGCGGAGGTATGCCTTCCAATCATCCAGCGATGTCGATTTGAACAGATTATTCGCTGCCTTGAAAAACTCCGGCTGATGCACGTTGACGTCGCCCGGTTCAAGCAGGTTGATAGAGTTGAAGTAATCGCTCCAATTCCAGTCGGGCGTAAGGTCCTGCAGCTTTCGCACCGCAATCTTGTTGTAGTTTTTGATTGGGTCGCGTAGCTCTACCCGCGTGCGCGATGCTTCGGCCAGTTTGGTTTCCAGGGCCATGATCTTCTTTGCGTCTTCGGCCGCTTTCTCCGGCAGTTGGCCTAACAAGGTCAGCATCTTCGTCACGTGCGCGACATACTTCTCGCGCTTCTCTTTCATGTCCGCGTCCTGCTTTGTGTAGTAATCTCGATCCGGCATGCCCAATCCGCCCTGCACCGCCTGGGCGATGTCGTGATTGCTGTCCTTCGCGTCCTGGCCCGAGCCAAAATTGAAAAATGCATTGATGCCGATGCTGTGGAGATGTGCGATTTCCTTGAGCACATCCTGACGATCTTTCATGGCGTCGATTTTTTTGAACTCCTCCGCCAGAGGCGTTGTGCGCGCTGCTTCGACCGCCTTTTCGTCCATCCCGCTTGCATAGTAGTCACCGACTTTCTGTGTCTCCGGTGCAAGCTTGGGATCAACTGATGTTTGTGAGGCCTTTTCAGCGATGGTATGCAGCGCCTCATTATTGCGTTCGATCAACTGATTGAAGGCGCCCCATCGGGAATATTCCGGCGGGATCTCCGTCTTTTTGATCCAGCTGCCATTAGCAAACAGGAAAAAATCGTCGCCTGGTTTTACCGATGAATCCCTGTTGCTGGCATCGAGCGGCGGGGGATTTTGGGATGCTTGTCCTTGGGGGCCGCCAACGGCGGCAAACGAACAAATAACCGAAGTGATAATGGTGATAAATGACTTCATACTTCTAGAAGCAAAATGACTGGTTCCAATTGTTGATGCGGATTAGACCCTCCACACGCGCTTCCGTTGAACCGGTCTCGCGAGGAGCCCTAGTCTGCGCTGTGTGTGCGGCTGAGCGGCTACAGTTGCTCGATCACGTATCCGTGCTTTTGCAATAGCGCGATCACGCTGTTGGGTCCGGAAAAATGAAGCGCGCCCGCCACAACCGCGGTGGGCTTGCCCGTTTTCAGTTCTGCCTCGATTCGGGGGACCCATTTCACGTTGCGATCATCGACGAAACGGGCGGCAATCCTGGGAGCCTTTGATCGCAGCGATGCGTCACCTGCCCATAGTGCATTGGTGTCGCCCTTCCGCCACGCTTTGTACATCCTCCCGGATTCCTTATCGCTATTGCCGGGCTGAGTAAGCGCGTCCTGCAGCAGGAACTCGCCGTCTCGATCGGACAATCCACCCATCACGGCTACGTGTTCATTAACCGATTCCAGTCCGCCGATCTCCTTTCCCGAATCTATAGCGTGATCCACAAAATAATTATCCAGACCATGCGATGCGGATGCTTTGCTGTAGGACGCCGGCGCGGCCAGATGCTGGGCGATCCACCAGGGCTTGTAACGAAGCTGGCTGTCGAAGCTTAGGAATCGTTCACCCTTCCCGTCGCGAGTGTCGGGTATCATCGTGAACATGTTTTTGCGGAGCCATGCCAGCAACTGGGGGTTAATCTTTGACCGAATGTCTTGTCCTGCCGGATATTTCGCCGCGGCCTCAAACTTCTTTTGAAATTCCTCGTGCCGGGTCGGATCGAATTCAAAAAGGAAACGGGAGCTGTTTTTCAGCGCAATGTCATAAGGCTTGGGGAGTGGATAATCTTTTTTGCTCAACGCGTGAATTGATCCCACGAGATAAAATGGCGCCTTTGCGTTGGTCACGCGCCAGACACAACATTTCGGAAATTTTTTGCCTTGGGGCGCTGCGTCCGTTGCGAGCGGGGTCAGAATCAATGCGACGAGCAATGCGATTAAACCGCCGAGTGAACGTCGAACGGAAAAAAACATTTCCGGTGTTTAGCGCGAAAAATCCGTAAGTCAATTGCGAGTTTGTCCTCGTGTTTGTGTTCAGGGCAGGCGGACAGCTCGGAAAGTTTCGAGCCGTGAAAGCCGTCCCTTCTTGAGATGGACGCCGTTTTTGATACCATAGCGCAGGCATGCCCCTCCCGGTGAAGCGTTGGTCCGTTCTCGCGTTTCTCTTCACTTCCCTGGCGGTTCCGTTCTCAGTCGCGATCGATGCCGCCGATTGGCAGGTTATCAAAGTAAACGGACACGATTATCTGACTGTGGACAACATTTCCAAATTTTACGGGTTGCCCGCAGAAGTTGTCCCGTCGGGAGCGAAGATACAGTCAGAGACAGCCAATCATCCGCTGGAATTCGTCAGTGGCAGCCGTGAAGCCATGATCAATGGCGCGCGGAGTTGGTTGTGCTTTCCGGCGATTGAACAGGATGGAAAAACGTTGGTGTCGCGCACTGACGTGGCCAAAACCATTGAGCCGCTCGTGCGGCCACACCGCGTTCCAAATGTGGGCAAGGTTCAGACTGTCGTTCTCGATCCCGGGCACGGCGGTCACGACAAAGGACAAGTGAGCCGATATGGGGCGGAAAAAGATTTTGCCCTGGATGTCGCGCGAAAACTCCGCCCGATTCTGCAGGCGAAAGGATTCAAGGTGATGATGACCCGCGAAGGCGATTATTTCGTGCCGTTGGAAGTGCGAGCGAAAATTGCCAACTCTGCGCGGAATTCCATTTTCGTCAGCATTCACTTCAACGCGACTAACGATGATCCAAACGCTACAGGGTTCGAAATCTTTTCGTTCACACCACGCGGCGCGCCATCAACTTCTGACGGCGCCGTGACTGCGAACTCGGCCTACATGCAGCCCGGCAGTTCAGTGGACGCCCAGAGTATGGCGCTCTCGGCTTGCATTTATCATTCACTTCTCGGTCAGCTCCGTGAGTACGACCGTGGCATCAAACGTGCACGGTTCGCGGTGCTGCGCCTAACGAAAGTGCCGGCAGTGCTGATTGAAGGCGGATTTTTGACCGAGCGCGGTGAAAGCAAATTGATCTCGAACAAAGATTGGCGCGCCAAATTCGCTGGTGCTATTGGGGTTGGAATCGAGAGTTACCAGGCGCTGCCCGTTAACAAACAGCCGCCAATGCTCGTTGCCGATTATCGTCGTCAAGCGAAGTCGGCGCCTGTTGAGGCTGTCAGTCAGGAAGGGAACGTAAAAGAAGCAGATGCAAGCTTGCTCGAGCTGGTCGGTAGATCCGCCTTTCTCTCGCAGCAGCCGCAGACGGCGACTCCTGCGCCAACAGCGTCCCTCGAATCCGCTCCCATTGTCCCATGAGCTTTTGTTACCGGAGGATTCGCTGCCGTGCCGATGCTTGAGCTGAGACGTGTCGTTCCATTTCAATGGGGCCGGAATGACCTTGACGGTCTTGCTAAAGAAGGGAAATGATCTGCAGCTGATCAACGAAAGGACACAATGAAAAACTACATCACCCAAACAATGCTCGTCTTATTTGCGACCGTCGCTGTTTGCATTGCCGCGACACCAGAAAAGGCTGTGATGGAAGGAAAAGAAAAAGCTGCTTGGCAAGCCTTCAAGGACAAGAACGAAGCGGAGTTCAAAAAGCTCGTGGATAAGGATATTCGCTGCGTTTACGACACTAGCGTCTCGAATATGGCCAAGGAATTGGACGCCATGAAAAAGTGGGACATGAAGTCGTTTGCCATCAGCGATTACGATATTTTTTCCGACGAGAAGGACGTGATCGTGTCTACCTACACCGTGAAAGTCGAGGGCACATTTGATGGGAAAGACATGTCGGGCACCTATAATGCTGGAAGCGTCTGGAAAAAGGAAGGCAGCAACTGGCTCGCGATTTTCCACACGAACATCAAGCAAGCCGCGCCGCAGTAGGCTGACCTGTTATTCGTTAATCGGAAGCTGCGTACTAGCTATGGCGCTATGCGCCGTTTTGGCAGCGCGTTCTCTATGACGGTAGGCGGATCGCTTGCGCCCCGTCACTCATCACTGTACTTTGTCCGCAAGTGCGGGGGAGCCGCCATGGCTGAGAGTCCAGCTATTTGGAACAGATAGCTGCGAGACCCCTTGAACCTGATGCGGGTAATGCCGCCGAAGGGAGCGAGGGTCCGATGCCGGACTGGCAATTTCAGCCATGCGATTTCCACGCATGGCCTTTCCTTTTTATGATGAGGAAAAATCTGGAAACCAGGAAACCAAGAATAATTTTCGTTCGATTCTTCATGGATTCCTGGCTTCCTGATTCATCTTTTCTCTTATGAACGAGCGTAACGGCCGACTTCCAAATTCGAAGAAGATGTACGTTTCGGGAAAGCTGTATCCCGGAATTCGCGTTCCGTTCCGCGAAATCTCGCTCGCACCGACTAAGTCCGTGAACGGTGAAACCGAAAATAACGAACCGGTGCGCGTGTACGACACGAGCGGCCCTTGGGGCGATCCAGATTTTGACGGAGACGCGACGCAAGGACTTCCACCCTTGCGGGCCAAGTGGATTCGCGAGCGCGGAAACGTTGAAGAAATTGGCGGCCGCGCCGCATCGCCGCGCGATGACGGGTACTTATCCGAAGTTCATCGCGCGAGTGCGAACGGGCACAACGGCGATTCGAGATTTGCCGGGCGAAAGCCATTGCGTGCACGCGACGGCTCTGCAGTGACTCAACTCGCGTACGCAAGGCGCGGCATCATCACGCCCGAAATGGAATTCATTGCGATTCGCGAGAATCTCGGTCGCGAGATTCTGGGGAGCGCGGGCGCCTCGCCAAACGGCTCTGAGATCGCGCGCAACGATTTACAATTTCGCCACTCCGGTTCGCAACCAATCGCAAATCGGAAATCGGAAATCGCAAATCCGATCACACCTGAATTTGTGCGGGCTGAAGTCGCACGCGGCCGCGCCATCATTCCGGCAAACATCAATCATCCCGAATCCGAGCCGATGATCATCGGCCGTAATTTCCTGGTAAAGATTAACGCGAACATTGGCAACAGCGCGGTGGCGTCGTCAATCGAGGAAGAAGTCGAGAAAATGCGTTGGGCGACGAAATGGGGCGCCGACACCGTGATGGATCTGAGCACGGGAAAGAACATTCACGCCACGCGGGAATGGATTATCCGCAACAGTCCCGTGCCGATCGGAACGGTGCCGATTTACCAGGCGCTCGAGAAAGTCGGTGGTCGCGCGGAGGAACTGACTTGGGAAATCTATCGCGATACGTTAATCGAACAAGCTGAGCAAGGTGTGGATTATTTTACGGTGCATGCGGGCGTGCTTTTGCGCTACATTCCACTTACCGCGCAGCGTGCCACTGGAATCGTTTCGCGCGGCGGCTCCATCATGGCCAAGTGGTGCCTTGCGCATCATCAGGAAAGTTTTCTCTACACGCATTGGGATGAGATCTGCGAGATCATGGCGGCGTACGACATCAGCTTTTCCATTGGCGACGGTCTGCGACCTGGCTCGATCGCTGATGCGAATGACGAAGCGCAGTTCGCCGAACTTTACACGCAAGGCGAGCTGACCAAGCGGGCTTGGGCGCAACGTGTGCAAGTGATGAACGAAGGCCCGGGTCACATCCCCATGCATATGATCAAGGAGAACATGGAGAAACAACTGGAGTGGTGCGATGAAGCGCCGTTCTACACCCTGGGACCGTTAACCACCGACATCGCCCCCGGCTACGATCACATCACAAGCGCAATCGGCGCGGCGATGATTGGCTGGTATGGAACGGCGATGCTTTGCTACGTCACGCCGAAAGAGCATCTAGGTTTGCCTAACAAGAATGACGTTAAAGACGGTGTGATCGCTTACAAGATTGCTGCGCACGCAGCCGATTTGGCTAAAGGCCATCCCGGTGCGCAATATCGCGACAATGCCATCAGCAAAGCCCGCTTCGAATTTCGCTGGGAAGATCAATTCAACCTCTCGCTCGATCCCGAAACTGCGCGTGAGTTCCATGACGAGACCTTGCCGCAGGAAGGCGCGAAGTCGGCGCACTTCTGCTCAATGTGCGGCCCACACTT
>DATFXP010000107.1:0-3926 GCA_035315785.1 Candidatus Udaeobacter sp.
CTCTAAGTCCTTCGTTCCGGATACTGCGGAAGATCATCCGTGATCCTATCCCATGGCGCGCGATCGGCGACGAAAGTATGAAATTGCGGCCGAATTTCCGGATCATCATCGAACGCGCCCATGCGAATCGATACCTGCGGACCGTCCGGCCAATCGCCACCGAATAAACTCGAACCGCAATTTAAACAAAAAGCTTTTACCGCACCCTCGTTTTTTCCATAGACCTTAATTAATCCCCCGCCCTGAAGCAGACGGAACTGCTCGCGCAACACGCGTGCCTGAGTGCAAACCGCCGTTCCGGAATGCTTACGGCAACGCTCGCAATGACAGTGACTGGCTTGAATGAATGGCGGATCAACTTCAAACCGCACGCCACCGCAGAGGCAACTCCCGCGAATGATCTTGCTCATTCACGAATCAACTCTCACGCCTCAACTTCTCAACAACTCATCCGCGCGCGTTTACGCAGCAACGCGATCAACGTTTTAAGTGTTCGTCAAGGAATCCGGAGACATCGTATTCCCATTGAGGAATCCCAAGATAAAGAAAGTTGTGCCCCTCGTCCGATGTTTGGCCAACGGGCGGATATATTTTCAAGCCGAACGATTTGTGCAGACGGCGAAGTTCGTCGGCTAAGTCTTTACTGGGCGCCGTGCTGTAATCGTTTGCCGCTTGAATCAGCATGATCGGAGCCGTTGTCTTTTCCACCGCCGCTTCGAGTCGCTGGCGCAATTCAGCCGAACGCTGCCATGAACCGGCAGCAGCAGCGAATGTGACCGCAGCCCGAAGCGTGTTGTCTCGCTCGGCGGCGAGCAATGTTACCTGACCGCCGAACGAGTGGCCTACAATTGCAATGCGCTTGGCAGCAATAGCCGGTGCAGTTTTCAGGAAAGACAGACCAGCCAGCACATCGTCGAGATGGTCTGTTGTGGCCAGCGTGAACTGCAAATGCTGCCGAGCCTCTTTGCCCTTCGCCGCTTCTTCTTGCCGCAAGCTGTCTTGCATGAAGGGCCCTTGATCGGCTGAAAGACCTTGGCCGCGGCGAAACAGATAGAGAAATGCATAGCCATGTTTCAGAAAAAGGGGGGCAAGCTTTTCGGCAGCTTCCGTCATGGGCAAACCGGCAGTATGACCCGCGTCGGCGCCGCCCGAGCCGTGGTTGAATAAAACGGTTGGAAAAGGACCCGGTCCGGTTGGCTTCCAAAGGTAAGCCTTAAGACGGAGCTTCCCACTCGGAACAACGACCGTTTCAGGAACGATGGACGCCGGCTGGCCGGTAACGAGCACCATTGACAGTGGCGCAAACAAGAATGTCAGCGCTGTGACTTTCAAGAATTACCTCACAACCTTTGGTTACTTCGCGATGCAAACGTTCTTTGGCTCCGTAAAAAACCGTAATGCTTCTTCGCCGCCTTCGCGCCCGACGCCGCTTTGTTTCATGCCGCCAAAAGGAACGCGGAGATCGCGTACTAACCAGCAATTTACCCAGACCGTGCCGGTGTTGATTCGCTCTGCGACACGATGGGCGCGGCTCAGGTTTTGGGTCCAAACGCTCGACGAGAGACCGTATTCGACGTCGTTCGCGTGATTGATTACTTCTTCTTCGTTGTCGAAGGGCGTGATTGTTACAACGGGACCGAAAATTTCTTCGCGATTTGTGCGGCATGAAACCGACAAGCCGGTAATGACGGTCGGCTGGAAGAAATAACCTTCGCGGCAACGTTCGTTAGGCGGTTGCGGGGCAGAACCGCCGAGGGCGATTTTGCCGCCTTCCTTCTGCGCGAGATCGACATAGAACTTCACTTTATCGAGCTGTGTCTTGTTCACGATAGCGCCCTGTTCGGTTTGTTCGTCGAGCGGATCGCCTTGTTTCAATTGAGAAGCCTGGCCGATGAAACGATCCACGAATTCTTTGTAAATCGATTTCTCAACAAAGACGCGAGAGCCGCACAAGCAGACTTGCCCTTGGTTTGCGAACGAGGAACGCACGCTGCCCGCGATCGCCGCCTCGAGATCGGCGTCGGCGAAAACGATGTTTGGATTTTTGCCGCCGAGCTCGAGGGAAACTTTCTTAAAGAACGGCGCGCACGCCTCAGCGACTTTTCGCCCTGTCGCAGTGCCGCCGGTGAACGAGATGGTATTAATTTTCGGGTGAGCGGTAATCGCCGAGCCAACATTCGGTCCCGTTCCATGGACGATGTTAAGAACTCCGTTTGGCAGACCGGCTTCACGCGCGATCTCGCAGAGCATGTAAGCCGTCATCGGCGTTAACTCGCTCGGTTTGGCGATGACGGTGTTTCCGACCGCGATGGCCGGCGCGATTTTCCAACTCAACAAATAAAGTGGGAGGTTCCATGGCGAAATTAGTCCGGCGATGCCGCGCGGCTGACGCAATGTGTAATTAAACGCAACATTGTCTGTGATGTGCGCTTCCGATCCGGTGTGTAGAATCGCGGTCGCAAAGAATCGGAAATTCGCAATCGAGCGCGGAATGTCCAGTGTGCGAGCAAGCGAAATCGGTTTACCGGTATCGATCGACTCGGCGCGGGCGAATTTTTCCAAATCGCGCTCGATCAAGTCCGCTATTCGCAGCAAAAAACCCGACCGTTCGGCCGCGGGTTGCTTAGACCAATCAGGTATCGCTTTTTCTGCCGCAGCTACCGAAAAATCGAGATCGTACGCATCGCTATCGGCCACCTGCGAATACGTCTTGCCTGTTGCCGGTTCGATATTGTCGAGATATCGACTATTGATCGGCTCGACGAACTCGCCGTTGATGAAGTTGTTAATGCGTACCAGCGTTTGGGTCATACCTAGCTGCGCTCAGAAACATCCAGAGGTTCCTCGACTTCGCTCGAAATGACAAGAGATGACGCCGACTCGATGAATTCGCGGTTGATGGAGTTCCGAATCTGCAATGATTCAGTGCGCATGTGAGTTTAAGGGCTACCTCACGTTAAGTTGTAGTCGTCGTAAATTTTTGGCCTAGCCGATTGAATGTGTCGGTCAATTAGCGCGCAGAACTCATCTGTGTACCAATGTTTTCGTGTAGCCCACCATGTTTGGAAGCCGGGATACGCTACCGTATCGGCGATTGTGCGCTCATATCCCCGCCACAACCGCTTGTCGAGCATTCCGTCTTGGACGTTAAGATAGAGACTATCGGCGAACCGCAAAAAGCGCCCCAGATGCGCGCCGAACCTCAGCTTCGATTTGGCATCCAGGTCGTCGAAAGACCGCAAAGCGCGAAGCCAGAGCACGGCCATTTCAGGATTCTCCACAAGCGTTCGATTCAGATCGCTCCAATGCGTGGTCAAAACATTCATCGCCTGGCGCTGGCTTTCCTTGTTTTGGTTCCGGATTTGAGCGGCCAGATAAACGATCGAAATAATGACCCCGATAGCGCCCAGCATTTGTCCGATGGCGCTGATCATCTCCCAGTTCATATCTGTTGGTTAATGAATGATGGAACGGATCTTAAGCAAAAAAAGATCCCACGGTTCAGAATTGCCACCTCCGCCTTCTCCGCGCAGGTGAAGGTAAGCGTGACCTTGAACTCGGTATCTGCCTCCTGTGACGTCTTTCAACGGCATCAGGTCCCGAACTTTGATGCTTAGCTTCTTTTGCTTTTTCATTTCAGATGTTCCTTTCTAATGTCTTTTTCTTTGGGCTCATTTTGGGCCGTTCACTAAAGGAATGCCTAAAGTCCGGTTCGAGGTTAAGCAGAAAGATGCGGAGTACGTGAAGCGCGACGCGACTACGACGAAGCAGGAACCGGCGGGGAAGGATTCGAACCCTCGGTTTCACAGACGCTTTCGGCCTAACGATTTCGCTAGCAAAAACGGAAATCGGAATACAACAATGAACAAGCCAGACGTTATGCAATCTAATTATGCGTCATGGCAAGCATTCATCGTCAGCCGGGC
>DATFXP010000108.1:0-11397 GCA_035315785.1 Candidatus Udaeobacter sp.
GAATCGGGCGGCCAATCTCTCGTTACGAAGCCTATGTGCTCGCCATCGACTGGAACAAAGCCGCTCTCGCTTAGTCCTTCCAACACTGCTTGTCGTGCGCGTAATCGCGACTCAGCTTGTTCACTGTAGGGCCCGGCGTCGAGCATCACTGCTAGTACCAAAACATTTCCAGGAAATGTACTGGCGTCCTGATGGAGGAGCGCAGAAAGCGCCGCGATGCTGTGCGATTCGGCCGCGCCTTTTTTGGCTACGCCTTTCTCGATTTTTTCATCCAGCAGCGTTTTTTGTTTTTGCGCTACGCCAATTGGATCCTGCCATAGTCGCGCATCGACGTCCTGCGCTGCGATTATAGGAGCGGTCTTTTCGACCGGAACAGACGGGCGCTCGCTTACAAGTGGCTTGTACTGGACGACGATTCCGGCCAGCACCGCTGCCACGGGCAGTAACGTCCCCCATGGTAGTTCAAATTTTCGTTTGTCGTTGTCTGCCATGGCTGCTTAACAACGCGGGTAACGGCGGATGATCCTTTACTTATTGGGCAAAGTTGCGTTTTCTTGGGTTCGTTCTGATTCACGCTGACAAAGGCTGGAAAACAAAATGCAGTAAAAGCATTCCCGAATCGCGAGACCGAGAAGATTGTCCCTGGTCGGCAGCAGCACCTTCACCGAGCCATCATTGATAAGTCTGTTGCGAATTCTGTGGCAAGATAATTCTTGCCAACGGAGGACGAGTTTCCGAGTTGGAGCTTCTTTAGTTATTCGACGAATTCGACTTCGATTGGAATGTCGAGGTAACGCTTATCGCGAGCGTCGCTGAGAAATTTGCTGATAGCCGTGCGTCCGATCTCGCCATAATCGCGAGTGAATTTATTTACGTACATGCCAATGAACTTACTGGCGAGCTGCGAGTTCATGTCACGCGCGTATGCGAGCGAGTAAGCGACCGCTTCGTCCCGGTGCGTGAGACCATAGCCAATGCTTTCGCGAATGATCTGGCTGATGTCACGTCGCACTGGTGGCGGGATATCTTTGCGCACGACGTTTCCGCCTAACGGCAATGGCAGCCTGGTCTTGCGCTTCCACCATTCACCGAGGTCGACGATCTTCTCGAAACCGGATCGCGCGTATGTGAGTTGTCCCTCGTGGATGATTAAACCGGCGTCCGCGCGTCCGCTTCCTACCGCATCAAAGATTTTGTCGAACGGAACGACTATGAAGTTGAATTTGCCGAGGAAAAGCTGAAGAGCTAGAAACGCGCTCGTCATCGTGCCGGGGACAGCAATCGTTGCGTGGCGCAACGACTCGCGAGCATCAGGTGCTTGATTTGACGCTGAACGTTGGACGTTGGGCGTTAGATATTTTCTGACCACAAGCGGTCCGTATCCATCGCCCATGCTCGCCCCGCACGGCAATAACGCGTATTTGTCTGCGACGTAGGCGTACGCATGAATGGAAATGGCTGAAATGTGCAGCTCGCCCCGCCGCGCTCGCTCATTCAACGTCTGAATGTCTTCCAGGCGATGTTCAAACCGATAACCGCGTAGGTCGATTTTGTCCTTCGCCATCGCGTAGAACATGAAAGCATCGTCGGGGTCGGGCGAATGCCCAAGTGTAAAGGTTTCAGTGAGATTCTTTGTCATTTGGAATTCGTCATTCAGACCGTATTCGCTTTTGGTAGCTATACAAAAGGCTGTACAACTCAATTTACGCACTCTCGAGCGAGCCAAACGAATTTAACTGTAGCCGCCTCTCTGTGAGAGACGCGGCTGAATTTGTATCGAGGAAACGCTGACTTCTCTAACAGCGCTCCTTAATAACAGTCTTATCGATTCTCCACAACTCGCGGCGTTGGGCGAATCATCTCAACTTGAGCGCTCACTTTCTGAATTTGGGCTCCCTGCTCTCTGAGCTCGGCTGTGAGAGTCTCTATTTGTTTTTGTTGTTGCGCGACCGTTGCTTGCAACTTCTCAACTTTGTCATTGAGCATGGCTTGGTGCTCAAGCTGTGGGCGCCCGCGAGGTTGAGGTGCGCTGACGCTGAGGCACAACAGGTGCGTTACCACCCTTGGCGGCGGGAGCGTCCCAGCCAAGGTGGTCGTTAGTACGGTCCAGAGTAACTCAACAACGGCGCCGCCAACGGGCCGGTGGTTGTTGAAAATACCACCGATGCAGCGCTGTAAGGACCCGGCCCGTTCCCGTTCGAGATGTCGCCGATGCGGATCGTACTGTCTTCGTCGGGAAGTGGGATTACGCCATCTGGCTCGGTGGAACCAACGAAGTCTCCGACGTAAGTGCTATTGAAGCCAACGACCAGGTTTGGTCCTACCCCTGCACCCACGGCTGTGTTCTCACTACCATTAACGTTATTAAACATCGTCGAAGCGCCAACTGCCATGTTGTTATTGGCATCGCCGGCTCCAGTCGCGTCATTATTCCTGAGCGCGAGATCACCAATGGCGGTATTCTCAGCGGCATTGGTATTTAGTTCGAGCGCGGAATCGCCAACCGGCGTTGTTACTGAATCCGGTCTCGTTGTTGTTGAGCGCAAGGGCACCGATAGCGTCGTTGAATGATCCGTTGCCTGCGATATCACCCGCGTGATGGAGCATCGCGAGATTTCCAACCGCTGTGTTTCGGTGGCCATCGCCGTTGAGTGGCAGAGCAGCAAAGCCAACGGCCGTGTTCGAATCCCCGTGTTGAACGCCAGCGTTCCAGCGCCCGCGCCAGTACTGAAGCTAGCGCCCACGGCACTGAAGTTCGAACGCCAACCAAGCACTGTGTTCCCGAATCCTCCAAAGAGCAAAAACAGTGCCCGGTCGCTTTGCTGTTTGCGTTGAGAACTCTGTTCCGGTAGCCTCAGGCGCATGGCACGCTCAGGTTTGGGTAAAGGTCTCGGCGCGCTGATCGGTACTCCTCCGGTCGCTACGCCTAGAGACGGATCAGATGCGAGCGAGAAAGTCCACCGGATCGAATTGACGAGGATTGTCCCGAGCACATTGCAGCCGCGGAAGGATTTTGCGCGCGATGCGCTGTTGGAACTAGTCGAGTCGATTCGGCAGCACGGCGTTATTCAGCCACTTATCGTTCGCCAGGTCGGTACGCGATTTGAATTGATCGCCGGCGAGCGCCGGTGGCGTGCCGCTCAGGAACTCGGTCTTGCCGCAGTTCCAGCCATTATCCGGACAGCTAACGACCTGGAGGTCCTCGAACTTTCGTTGATCGAAAATCTGCAACGCGCCGACCTTAATCCAATCGAAGAAGCTCAGGGCTACGCGAGGCTAGCGAACGAATTTGGAATGCGGCAGGAAGATATTGCCATCAAAGTCGGGCGTAGCCGGGCGGCTGTGGCCAATGCACTGCGGCTTTTGGATCTGCATCCGCAGGTGCAAATCTGGTTAGCTCAGAATCTAGTTTCAGTCGGACACGCCAAGGTGCTGTTGGCGTTGAAAGTGCCGGAAGAACAATTGCTCGCCGCGGAAACAGTTTTGCGTCGCAACGCCACGGTGCGTTCCACGGAGCGTATGGTGGCCCGCTTGCTTGGCGTCGGTCGTGGACGACGCAAGTCGCGGCGCTCGGGCGCCGATGCGGACGCTACGGCGACGGCAGTGGAAGATCTGCAAAATCGGCTGCAACAACATCTGGCCACGCATATCACGATCCATCATGGAGAAAAGCGCGGCCGCATCGAGATCGAGTACTACGGAACGGACGATCTCCAGCGGATTGTTACTGCTCTGGGGCTGCCGTCGGCGGACTAGCACACAATGAAAATTGCAGGGCGTCTCTCTCAGACGGCAATCAGAGAGTGCGTGTTGGTCAAGGCGTTTCACAGAAACGCCCTACAATTCGCGGCCACTTCGCTTCTTGTTTCATTTTCGCAGGTTGATTCATCACGCGCCGCAGAGATGAAGATCTGGGAGGAGTTTTCGGGAGAGAAAGCTCTGGCTCACGTTCAACGGCTTGTTGATTTCGGGCCACGCCCCGCTGGTTCCGAGGCCATCGAGAAAGCCAGAAAATATATCGAGGACCAACTTCGGCATTCGGGCTGGCAGGTAACACGCCAGGCATTCACGGATGACACGCCACGAGGTAAAATTCATTTTGTAAATCTGCTCGCGCGATTCCCGGGCAACGCCAATACGGCATCCCCATCCTTTTTATTCTGCTCGCATTACGATACGAAATTATTCGACAACATTCATTTTGTCGGAGCGAACGACGGCGGCTCGAGCACGGGTCTGCTGTTGGAGTTGGCCCGGGTGCTCGGGCAGCACGCCAGTATCGCCAAAAACGTTGAGCTAGTATTTTTCGACGGCGAAGAGGCATACGAAAATTTTTCTGAAACGGATGGTCTGTACGGGAGCCGCTACTTTGCCAAGCAACTCCAGACCGAAGGCGCGAAACCACCTGCCCGCAGTGCTGCGCGCAGCATTGCAGACGGGTTTCGCGGAGGAATTCTGTTCGATATGGTCGGTGACCGTTCGCTCGGGATTACACTTCCCGCAGATTCACCGGCCGCGATGGCGCGCGATGTCTTTGCCGCGGCCGAAGCAGTGAAGCTTCGGAAATACTTCAGCTACCTGGACCGGGACATGATTGACGATCACACGCCGCTGAATGCGCTTGGGATTCCAACGATCGACATCATTGATTTCGATTATCCCTGGTGGCACACCGCAGATGATACAATGGACAAGATTAGCGCGCAGAGTCTCCAAATTGTCGGCTCGGTTGCTCTCTATTATCTCGCGGAATTCGCTTTGAAGCGTTAAGTAGCCGCTTGCACGGAATGAGCGCCGGCCAGAGATGGCCAGAGATTCTTCGCTTCGCTCCGAATGACAACGAGTCAAACTCCGCTTCAACGAATCGCAAGCGCTGCTAAATTTCTGGATTGCGTGAACCCACTTTTGTCGGCAGGCTGATCGCTGAACAGCCGACCCTATGGAGCGTCCCGTGTCTGCGTCCCAGCGAAAGCACACAAAAATTGGCGTGGTCGGGCTTGGGATCATCGGTCACGGAATCGCGGGACATCTCCGCCGGAAAGGATTTTCGGTGTTCGTTTGGAATCGATCGCCGCGTCCTGTTCCAAATTTTGTCGGTTCGCCGGGGGAACTGGCGGGCTTGTGCAATTACATTCAGATTTTTGTATCCGATGACGACGCGCTCCTGCAGACTGCCGAGCAGCTAAGCGAAAAGCTCACGCCACGTCACATCATCTTTGCGCATTCCACGGTCGCTCCGGATTCGATGCGTGCAGCGGCGGACATTGTCGAACGCCGGCGAGCACGGTTCGTCGAAGCTTGCTTCACTGGTAGCAAGGGTGCAGCTGAAAAGGGCGAGCTTGTTTACTATGTTGGCGGAACAGACGAAGCCCTTCGTAAAGGCCGTCCAATTCTTGAGGCCAGCAGCAAAGAGATCCTGCATATCGGACCGGTTGGCCAGGCCAGCGCTATTAAGATCGCAACCAACATGATCACCGCTGCAAGCATTCAGGCTTCAGCCGAGGCTTTGGCCCTCGTGCAAGCACAGGGTTTACCTTTAGAAAAATTCGTCGAGGCCATGCGTGTCAATGCAAGTTATTCCAGCACGTTGGCGATGAAGTTGCCAAAAATGCTCGCACGCGATTTCGTGCCGCACTTTTCCGTCAAACACATGTTGAAAGACATGCAGATCGCCGACCAAATGGCCTTGTCGCATTATCTCGACCTGGGTGTCACTGCTGCGGTGCGCAATCAGTTGTTCGAGCAAATGCAGTGGGGCCATGGCGACAACGATTATTCCGCGGTGCTGTGCAAGTATCTGCATGAGCCAAATCCAGGATATTCCGAGGAGGCCCAAATCCAGGAACCGCCCGAAGAATCTAACGCCGAAGAACCGGCTACTCCTTCGGCAGGAGGGGAGACGCAAAACGTCGAACCTCAGGCAGGCCTTGATGCCTCCCCGGAATCTGCGCTCAGCTTCAGCGGAACAATGAATGCGACGGCGCCTGCTGCGACTCCGGTGCGCCGTGGATTTCTCAAACAGCTCCTAAGCCGTTTTTCATCCGGAGAGGAATGACGCAGCGCTCAGGAACGGAGCGAGCTTTTCTCGACCTCTCCGCGCGCGCAAAACTTCGCGTGACCGGGGGTGACCGATTCCGATTTCTCAACGGGCAAATCACAAACGATTTGCGCAAGACGAGCGAGACGGCCGCGATAGAAGCCTGCGTGCTCAATGCGAAAGGCAAACTGAACGCGCACATTTTTATCGCCGCGGTCGGGGAAAGCTTTCTGGTCGACGCCGAGCCGGAGCTTCGTGAAACGTTGCGCGCACGCTTGGAACGTTACGTCATTGCCGACGATGTCCAGATTGAAGACGTCACGGACGAATTCTCGCTCTTTCATGTTTTCGCGGAGGAGCCGCCAGCACCCAGACTTGGGCGGATCGTTTCAGCACGCCGTTTTTCTGCAAGCGGTTGGGACATCTGGACCGATTCAGCACGTCGCGATGCTGTGCGAGACGAATTGGCCTCAGCACATCTGTTCATCGATTCTCGAGCGGCGGACGTGATGCGAATCGAACAAGGGCTGCCTCGTTGGGGCCGCGAACTTACCGACGAAATAATCCCGATCGAAGCAGATCTGGAACAACGCACGATCGATTATCAAAAAGGTTGCTACATTGGTCAGGAAGTGATTTCCCGAATCAAAATGTCCGGCCAAATAAATAAACGGTTATGCGGATTGATCTCGCTGAATAACACGCCGCTTCAGCCTGGAATGAAACTCGTCGCTCCTTCAGCATCTGGAAAAGAAGTCGGCTGGCTCACGAGCACCACGCGCAGCCAACGGCAAGAAATCGCACTTGGGTACGTGAAACGCGGTTTCAACAATCCCGCGACGAATTTGAATGCGCTCTCTCCGGATGCGGCAATCCCGGTTGAAGTCGTTTCGCTTCCGTTTCTCTGAAGAATTTCGCAGTTTTCAGAATTCGCCTGGCAATTTTACAAGCGATCCGGCAACGAAATTGCAAAAAAGAAATTTTTGTTTTGCCCTCCGGCTGTGCATTTATAGAATCTTCGTTGCTCTCCAGGCAACGATTAAACCTTAACCACTTTGCAGCGTCTGAACGAAGCGCAACCTGAGCACAGTTCTTATTCATTGGTAGTTCGCCGCGGGACGAATCCGCCGTGGCGGACTTTGCGGCTGCGCAGCATCGGCGCGGAGGCCGTCTAGCACCATGGCCAATTTCTTTCCACGCTGGACGAATTGGGTTCCGATCAAGATGGTCGTCTGCGTGATTGTGCTCGCAGGTGGTTTAACCGCGGCTACCTGGTATTACGCCACGCCGAAATACACAAAGGTTGGATACAAGCCGATCCAGCCGGTGCCGTTTCCGCACGATATTCACGTCACGCAACTGGGAATGGACTGTCGATATTGTCACAGCTTTGTCGAAGTAGCTGCGCAATCGAACGTGCCCAACACTGCGACGTGCATGAACTGCCACACGCAGGTGGCGAAAGATAATCCCAAGCTGCAGCCGGTACAGGACAGCTGGAAGAGCGGTCAGCCAGTCGAATGGGTATGGCTCTATCGCACGGTCGATTACGTTTATTACAACCACTCTGCGCATGTCAACCGCGGTATCAGCTGTTTCAGTTGCCACGGTCCCGTCAATCACATGTCTGTGGTGCACATCGCCGAACCCCACAGCATGGCGTGGTGCCTGGATTGCCATCGCCACCCGGAGAATTATCTGCGGCCGGACGATCAGGTTTTCAATCTGGATTGGAAACCTGATGACGTTAAGTCGACGGAGTTCGTTGCGAAGTACGGTCAGCCAAGCGATGCGCGTGAAGATTTTTCGAAGAAGAAGCAACTCACCCAAGCTGAGATTGGCCAGACGCTGAAGGAGCGCTGGAAGATTACTCCGCCCACCAACTGCCAGGGGTGCCACCGATGAAACGAGTTTTCCATCATCCGCCTGAGCCATCCAACGGTACAAAATATTGGCGCAGCATCGGCGAGCTGAATGACACGCCTGAATTCCGGGAGTGGTTGGAACGCGAATTTCCCGCAGGTGCGGCAGAACTGAACGGCGAAGAATGGTCGCGGCGCGATTTTGTGAAATTGATGGGCGCCTCGATGGCGCTGGCAGGAGTTGGCCTAACAAGTTGTCGTCGTCCAGAATTGCATCTCGTTCCGTTCACGAAAAATGTGGAGTGGACGATTCCTGGAAAATTTCTTTACTACGCGACCGCGATGCCACGACGCAGCGGTGGCATGCCGCTGATTGCCACAACGGTTGATGGCCGGCCGATCAAGCTCGAAGGCAATCCGCTGCACCCTGCAAGCGGCGGCACCACGGACACGTTTGTCCAGGGGTCAATTCTCGATCTTTACGATCCAACCCGCTCGAAACGTTTTGTCCAGAAAGGGAAGTCGAGTACGCGAGACGAATTTGAGAAGTTCCTTGGAGAATTTGGCAAAACCATTCTCAATGACCATGGTCAGAGTCTTGCCTTTCTGGTCGAGGAGACGAATTCGCCGACGCGAGAACGCCTTCGCACAGAATTGGAGAGAAAATTCCCGGGAATCCGTTGGTGTGTTTACGAACCGCGCCTTGGTCAGGACGCAAACGTGGCGATGCAAACAGCTTTCGGCCCCAACGCGCGGGTGTTGCCGAAATTAGATCGCGCCGACGTGATTCTTGCGTTGGACAGCGATTTTCTCGATTGCGGTGAGGGTAATCTCGAAACAGTGCGCGGTTTCACTTCGCGCCGCCGCGTGAGCGCGCCGAAGGACAGCATGAACCGTTTGTATGTGGTCGAACATCGCTTCACGCTGACGGGCGCGATGGCGGATCATCGGCTGCGTTGTCCAGCCAGTCGGATTCCCGCATTCGCGCATGCGCTCGCGACGAAAATTCTCGCGGGAACGAATGATTCCGGTCTGGGCTCTTTGCTTGGGAATTTCCAAGGCGGATCGAACACGTTCGACCAGCAATGGATCGATGGAGTTGCCGCTGACTTAATGGCAAAATCGGGAGCGAGCCTGGTGCTCGCCGGCCCGACACAGCCGGCCGCGGTGCAGATGCTGGTTTATTCAATCAATGCTGCGCTGAAAAATATCGGCCAGACGCTCGTCGTGCGTCAGGTCCCGCGCAATCCGAAGACGATCGACATCGCTCAACTCGCGACGGACATAAACCAAGGTCGTGTCAAGCAACTGTTCATTTTCGGCGGGGACCCTGTCTATAACGCGCCGCGCGGGTTGGTAGAAGATTCACAAACAAAGACGCCCCTGGATTGGGCCGACTTGCAAAAGAAAGTCCCGAACATTGTGCGGCTTGGTTATCACGAGGACGCTACATCTGCGCTGAGCCAGTGGCACGTTCCGCTTGCCCATTACCTCGAATCATGGGGCGACGTGCTCACAGCCGGTGGCGATTATCTGTCGATTCAACCGATGATCCTGCCTCTTTTTGGGGGACTAAGTGAAATCGAATTGATTAACATGCTGCTTGGCCGACCAAAAGTAGAAGGCCCTGAGCTGGTCCAGGAGACTTTTCGCCTAACGAATCCGGCTGGCGATTTTCAAACAGCGTGGTCGGGCTTTCTGCACGACGGTTTTGCTGCGCACGTTCAAACCGCTGATCAACCTGCCGCGTTCAACGCAGGCGCGGCGGCAACTTTGCCGCGCGATGCCTCAACGGCGGCTGCGCCCACACCAGAATCGCCGGAGATTGTGTTGACCGGCAGCTACGGCATGGACGACGGCCGCTACGCAAACAATGGCTGGCTCCAGGAATTGCCCGACCCGGTCACGAAGCTGAGTTGGGACAATGCCGCGTTGATCAGTCCTGAATACGCAAAAACACTCGGTGTCGAAACGGGCGATTTGTTGCAGCTCACGATCAACGAAAAGAGTCCCAGCGGAACCGCAATGAAACGCGAGCTTGTCATTGCAGCGTGCGTATCCCCCGGCCATGCCGACAATTCCATTAGCGTTGCGCTCGGTTGGGGCCGCAAAATGCCGCAGTTTGTCGAACTCCCATACGCAGGCGGCAATCTGAAAGAAAAGTTTGGTCTTACAGAGCAGGCCGGGTTCAATGGCTATTTCTTGCGAACCGCAGCGAATCCGCATGTTGCTGTTGCCGGCGCGAAGGGGATTGAGTCGGTGCAGGTGGCCAAAGTCGGACATCGTTACCCGTTCTCGATCACACAGGAACATTTCAGCATCGAAGGGCGTGGGCTTATTCGTGAAGGAACACTCGAGGGCTATCGCAAGAACAACGATTTCGTGAAAGAGGTCCCGGGCGCCGAAGAAATGCCGCATCCGCCGCCGAGTCTCTATACCCATCCGCCGTTGGACGCGCCGCAACAGTGGGGAATGAGCATCGACCTGAATGTGTGCACCGGTTGCAACGCTTGCGTGATCGCTTGCCAGGCGGAAAACAACATTCCGGTTGTTGGAAAACTACAAGTCTCGCATGGCCGCATCATGCATTGGCTCCGCATTGATCGTTACTACGCGAGTCGCGAGCCGTTCAATCAGGATCACGGCAACTGGCCGGAGCATCCCGAAATGGTGTTCCAGCCAATGCCCTGTCAGCATTGCGAGAACGCGCCATGTGAAACAGTTTGCCCGGTCAACGCGACCGTTCATAGCGAAGACGGACTCAACGTAATGGCTTACAACCGCTGCGTCGGCACTCGATTCTGTTCGAACAACTGTCCGTACAAGGTGCGGCGGTTTAATTATTTCGATTACACCCAGCGACCGGTCGGCAAGAGAAAGATCATCGGCAAATTAAACATCTTTGAAGAATACTTTGCACCGCTCACTACCAAGGGCGCTCCCGACACGATGAAGCTGCAGAAGAATCCTAACGTGACTGTGCGCATGCGGGGCGTGATGGAGAAATGCACCTACTGCGTGCAACGCATTGAAGAAGCGAAGATCGCTGCGATTGCACGCGCCAGCGCTTCGCCGGATAAGCGCATCCCGCGCGATTCGTTCACCACTGCGTGCGCCCAGGCCTGTCCAACCGAGGCAATCGTTTTCGGCAATATCAAGGACCCGGAGAGCCGCGTATCGAAGACGAAAGAACAGGACCGCAATTACCGGATCCTCGAATATTTGAACGTTATACCGCGGACGAGTTATCTCGCCCGCCTTCGAAATCCAAATCCGAAAATGCCTGACGCAAAAGATGTCGGCATTGCAAGTCGGGTCGAGGCATTTCCGGAGTAGCGATTTAACATGGACGGAGCACCAGCACCAGCAGCAGCAGCACCGGAAGTCCAGGAGGCAGAACGCCGAATTGCGCATGTTCCTCTGGTCCTAAACCGTCGCAATTTCAATTGGCTCACACAGCGCATTTCCGAAGTAGTGGAGCAAGCCGCGCCGCGCTGG
>DATFXP010000109.1:0-5739 GCA_035315785.1 Candidatus Udaeobacter sp.
CGGCACATATCGGTTATGGGGCAGATCGCGCTCTCGCTCATGCTGCTATTCAGTGCCGGATTATTTTTCCGCGGCGCATTGAAGGCGAGCGGGCTGAACCCCGGTTTTGAACCCGCGGGCGATCTAGTAACGGAATTCGACTTTTCGCTCGTCAAAAAAGATCCGGCGCAAGCCAGGCGTTTGATGTTCGCGTTCGCACAACGTGCTCGTGAATTACCCGGCGTCCACTCTGCGGCGCTCGGAACGATGCTGCCTTATGGCACCTTCCAAAACGTCCGGCGCATCATGTCGGCGCGCGAAACGATGCCGAACGACCCGAAAACGCCCGATCCCGGCGCAGACGCGCTCTACACCGCAACGACGCCTGGCTACTTCGACTCGATCGGGGTCAAGCTTCTGCGCGGCCGCGATTTCACCCAGGATGAAGCGGAAAATAAAGATGTGCCGCCCGTCGCAATCATCGACGACGAGATGGCGAAAAAGCTTTTCCCGAACACAGATGCGATCGGCCAGCACATTCGTTACACACAGCCGCCAAAAGACGGCTCGCCCAACGACATGGAAGTCATCGGAGTGGTTAATTCCCATCGCAATGGTGTGCTAACCGACACGGTAAACCGCCGATTGTTCGTGCCGCTCGCGCAAGGTTACAATGGCAACGTCTTTCTGCATGTCCGATTCGCTGCGAGAGATCGACATGCACTCGTCGGGCTGATCCCAACACTACGCCAAACACTTCGAGAAATTGATCCCGATCTGCCAATACTCAGCATCGCACCTTTCAGCGATATACTGCAGAAAAGTGTTGGCCTTTGGGTGGTGAGAATCGGCGCGGTACTCTTCGGCGGCTTTGGCGCAATTGCGCTGCTCCTCACAGTCGTGGGCGTGTATGGGGTGAAAGCCTATGCTGTCGCTTGTCGCACGCGTGAGATCGGTATCCGCATGGCGCTCGGCGCGCATCGTCGCGAGGTCTTCGCGTTGATTATGCGGCAAGGCGCAATGCAAACCGCGCTGGCTGTTGTTATCGGCCTTCTACTCTCATTAGCCGCTGGCCGCGTTCTTGCTAAAATTTTATACGAAGTCAGCCCAAGCGATCCGTTTGCCCTCCTCGTTTCGAGCATGATCCTGGCTGTCGCCGCACTCCTTGCCTGTTTTTTTCCAGCGCGCCGTGCCACGCATGTTGATCCAATTCAAGCATTGCGCACTGAATGACATGAACGTCCTGCGCTTTGCCTTTCGCCAGCTTTGCAAAGCCCCAGCGTTCACAGTTACCGCACTGGCCACGGTCGCGATCTGTCTCGGGGCGATATGTTAGTGCGTCTGGATTACAGCCCCGAAGTCGTCCAACACACGGATCTTTGCCCGGTGTGAGCGCGAGAGAGAGCGGTACTTCGCGTACGCGACCGCTTTACGGACCGCGTCTGGCCCTGCATACCAGATCGGGCCGTATCGAAACACCTCACTGAATAGATCAAAGCCATCTCCGCTCTTGTGGGGGCGGACCTCGTAAACATCGTAGCCGGTCGTCCCGTAAAGGCTGTTCTGACCGTCTCGTTTGGCTACCATATCGCTCCAAGACGTTGCAAAGCTCTTGCCAAGGCTGTTTTTAAACTCATAACTCCTTCGAGTTTCGCCGGTTGAGTGAAATCTTGTGTAGCAGATGACGATGGAGTTTTGTCGCTTCCGGGATTTTGCCGTTCCGCGTCTGGGATTGTCGATACGTCATCTATCCACTCGTGAGATGCGCGCAACCCAGTTGGTGGATTCAAGTTTTCGCGCTTCACATCTTCCAGACGCTGCCGGAACGCGTCTTTGTGTTTGTGTGATACCTTTAGACTGACAGCGCTCGTTGCATGATTCGGCCTTGTATTAGCCGAGGGGTGAAAGCCGTTTGGAAAAGTTGTCATGAGTCACAGCTAACATCGGGTTTTGAAACCACGCATGTTTTCCTAGCACCACTTTGAATCATGCCGTCACGGACGAGTCTGACCTGGTAACCCATAGATTTCTAAGGGATAAAATGTGCGTGAGAATTCCAAGCGGTGGCCCGAGGAATAACGGCACGAGAGCGATTGGATAAATGCCGAGCACAGGCGCCTGAAAAGCTAGGGCCGTCGCAGTAGCATCAATGAGATCGAGTGTCCCAAAAAGATTCCACACTACCGCCCACTTCACAGCGTTAGGCCGGCTTCGCGCGACCATCATGGCCACAACGGGCGCGAAGATCCCAGTTAATGCGTCTCCGATACCCGCAGGGTAACCAAAACCTGCCGGTAAAATTCCATACGTCACGAAGGGATACATGAACATGACGCCAGCGATGCGGTAAGTTTGAATGGCGATGAGCCAGGCACCCGGCGTAGCTGCATTGATCGCCCGAAGATTATTTGACGCGAACAGTGCGATCACAGCAATGACAACAGGAATCAGTGCAACTAATCCGCTGATTCCTTGCCGCGACTCCACCGGGATGGGGAAGTTTGCCCCATCAGCAACGAGAATTGCGACCCCAAGCCATGACGCAAGGAAGGCGGCGACGAGGAACGGAATCGTGGTCCTGGTTTTCGGCGATATAGAAGTTCGCTGCGCCGCGATGGCAACGATGCCAGTGTGCACTGCGACCATGAAAATCGCTAAGGCGACGATAACAAAAGCCGTAGTGTGGTAAAGACTGGACGGCAGAGAAATAAGCTCCGGTTGCATTTTCGAATTAACGGAGTCCGCCTCCGATGCGAAGCGTCTCGCCGGTGATCCAGCCGGAATCGGACGACGCAAGAAAAACTGCGGCGGGGGCGATGTCCTCTGTCTGCCCGATGCGGCCGAGCGGTGTTTGTGCTTCTATGGTTTCACGAAATGTTTCGAAGAAACGGCCTGCACGGACACCTTCAGTTTCGACCATACCGGGATTGATGGCATTGACGCGGATGCTGCGGGGCCCGAGCTCCTTGGCCAGTGTCCGGGTAATCGCGTCCACTGCTCCCTTGGTGCCAGTGTAAACCGACGAATTAGGCGGAGTCAGTGACGTGACGGTCGAACTAATGTTAATGATGCTTCCACCGGCAGGACCGAATTGCTTGGCCGCTTCCTGCGTTGCGAGGAGTAAGCCGAGAACATTTACGTCGAAATGTTTGTGAAACTGTTGCTCGGTGATCTCTTCCAGCGGCGAGAACTCGTAAACTCCGGCGTTATTGACCAAGATGTCGATCTGGCCGAAGGCCTTCCTCGCGGCCGCAAAGAGGCGTTCGACTTCCGCCTTCTTTGCAACGTTGGCCTGGACCGCAATCGTCTTTCCGCCGCGTTTTGATATTTCATCGACAACGCGATCTGCGCCTTCCCTTGAGGACGAATAATTGACAACCACGGCTGCGCCTTCAGCGGCCAAATGTTTGGCGATGTCTGCGCCAATTCCCTTCGAGGCTCCGGTTACTATCGCTACTTTCCCATCTAGTTTGCCATTTTTCATTGTGTTCCTTTCGTAGTTTAGCTTTCGAAAATTTGTACTTGTTTGCCGTTAGCATGCTTCGGCCAGCTCCGGCCGCCCAAAAACCGATGGAGCTATGATGTTGTTGCGCTTGGCGTCAGTGGGTGCGAGCCCAAGCGTGGCGATTTGCGCTTCCACCATGTCGGGCAGGAACAAGTGCGGGAAAAATGATAACTCCCACGCTTTGGCTTCCTCTTCCTCAAGGACGATGCGGATGATTTCACCCAGGCCGGGATATGTCCGCTCGAAATCCTGTTTCAATTGGGCTTTCAGTTCCGAAACGGCGGCAGTTATTCTCTGAAGAGAAACTGCTGTCGGTTCGGGATGTTCTTCAGTTTTCATAGGGCTTTCTTTTGTTTGAGTTTCTGGATTCTTAAAAGTCGAAGCTTTGGTCACGTCTTACTCGTGGCGCCGCGGACACGTTGCGCTGGATCAGATGTCGTTGATTGCCGGCATCAATGAAGACGTCCATCTGTTGGCCGACGAAGAGAGGAACGTTTTGGTCGTCGATGCGATAGATGACTTGAAGGACACGCGTATCGACTCGCTCCGTGCTATCGCCGGTAAGTGATTTTTTGGGCAGGACGAACGGCTCGAATCGCACGAAGGTAAGCGGGGTCTTCAGGTCAGCATTACCGCGCACACTCGCGGCAGCCCTGGCCTCAGGCAGCACGCGCCAGGCCTCGTGCTCTTCCACGTCCACGCGAACGTGCAATTTATCTACGCTGCCAAGCAAGATAAGTGGTGTCGGCAAAGCGCCGGTCGGAGCAAACTCGCCGAGGTGCACTTTAACTTGCAGCACTTGTCCATCGACCGGCGCGCGGACGGTCAGGCGTTCGAGATCGGTTTCAGTCGATTTTAATTGGGCGCAGGCTTGCGCCAGCTGCGCCTCGGCCTTCTGCGCGGCAAAGCCGCGATTCTTGTTTTCTTCAACGCTGAGGACACGTTGCTCGGTAAGGCGTTGTCCAAGCTCAAGCTGGTATTTTGCTTCGGCCAAGGCTGCTGCAGCGACCTGTACCGCAGCGTGGCGCGTCGCCAGTTCGGCGAGTGTCGCCCGCGAATCGACGCTGAAAAGCGGGTCGCCAACTTTCACCCGACTGCCAACATCGACGTATATTTTAGTCACGACGCCGGCGATCTCCGTGCCAACCACAATGTTTTCAGTGCTGGTTTCGACCAGTCCGACGGCAGCTACGGTTTGGGCATATGACGAAACAGGAGGCGGCGAAGGCGGAGTAGTCACTTCACGCCTCGGCTGCGATCGAACAACAGAAATGACGCCGAATATCAACGCAGCCAGGGCGATAATCGGGAGGACGAATCCCCTTACAGACTTCCAAGCGTCCCGGCCAAATCCAGACGAGATGTCGATAATCGATGCAATTTTAGTCATATTTTCTCCATTCTTTATGCAAGCGTTGGGATAGCTTCCTCGAACTCAGGGATTTCGATCTCCTTTCCATGACGCGATTCTGTTTTCACGATCCGGCCATCGTCCATTTGGGCGATGGCGTCGGCGTGATGAAACACGCGGGTATCATGTGTTACGACGATTACGGCCCGGTCGGGATGGACAGCATTTTCGGCGAGCAATTGCATTACGCTCTCGCCGGTGGCGTGATCTAGCGCCGCCGTCGGTTCGTCGCACAAAATCAAACGCGGCTCATGTACAAGCGCGCGGGCAAGGGCGACACGTTGTTGCTCTCCGCCGGAAAGTTTGTTCGGTAGCGTGTCGAGTCGTTTGCCCATCCCAAGCTTTTCCAGAACTGACTTCGCACGATCGATCGCCTGACGGCGGCGAACTCCAGCGGCGAGCAAAGGAACAGCTGCGTTTTCTGCGGCGGTCAGGGCAGGTAGTAAATTGTATTGCTGATAGACGAATCCGAGGTTCTTGCGACGAAACAGAATGCGCTCGGTGCCGGAAAACTTTTCGATGATCTGGTTGAACAGTTCGACTTCGCCGCCATTGCTATTCAGCAAACCTGCGATGACAGAAATAAGCGTAGTTTTGCCGCAGCCGCTCGGGCCGACCAGGAACGTCAGTTGTCCCTGAAAGGCATCGAAATTTACGCCGCGTAAAACTTCCACGCGTGTCGGACCTTCACCGAAATGCTTGCGCAGATTGCGAGCTCGAACGGCAGGAGTAATCGTCGCGTTCATAACTCATCCTCGAAAAACAATGGCAGGCTCGAGCACCAGCACGCGACGCAAACTTAGGATGCTGGCCAGAATCATGACGATGAAAATGCAGGCACCAG
>DATFXP010000110.1:0-9016 GCA_035315785.1 Candidatus Udaeobacter sp.
TTGATCGTGGGATTTAGCGCAACCTCTGCACCAGACGATGCCATCGCTTCAGCGGACAATACGCGGTTCTCGGTCGCCGAAACTGCCAGGTGCGAATTGATGTTGAGCGCCCATGCGATTACGACGCCGGCGAGCAAAAACAATGCCCACAGCGATAATAACAGCGCAGCGCCCGAATCCCGTTTGCAGCTTGGCGAAAGTTTCCTCATAAGGTTCATTCCGCTAATACGGTGTGCGTCTGAGCGGGATGACTGCTTCCCACGGATCGGCTGCGTCCGGGCGGCCGACGCTAACCTTCACCAGCGACGGCATTCGGCTTCCGCCGGGCCATCGCGGCAACCACGCATTCGCGTTCGGGTCAAAGTAGGTGATTTCAAGGCTGCCCACGTTCTTAATCAGTGGCACCCAGGTTTCGTGGCTTTCTGTTTTATCGGAATCGTCCAGAGGTTTACGCAAAATGCCAAGATCAAGTTGATCGCTCTTGTCGTTAGCCGGTTGCAAACGCAACACAACGCTGAACTCGCCAGGTGCATACCGCGTAAGCAGTCCGGGGCCGGCACCGCAATTCCATCTTATTTCATCGCGCTCCCGATCGTTTAGCTTGAACGGCTCGCCAACCATTCTTGCTCGAATCGGGCTTAGGCTTTGCCACTGAGTTGTCAGCAAATCGCGGAGGCCATCATATTGCGCATCCGCAGCCGATGTCTCCGATGAAAATCGCAGCGCAGTCAGGTTCGTTTGCACGAACCGAAAAATCGCCAGTGCCATTATTCCAAGGATCGCCACGGCCAGCATGATTTCTAGCAACGTGAAACCGCGGGCTTTGCGGCGCGCGGACATATCCGCGCTTGGAGCGCGGCGATTCATTGAGTTAGCTAGACCGATAGACATAAAACTGAATCTGTTTTGACTGCGGAATACCGGCGTGATCCCAGTGCGCGGTCAAGGTGACGAGATTGATTCCGCTGATAATGGTATTGTCGGGCTCGGTCAAAGCGGCGGGGGCGGTTTTCTGGGTCAAGGTCACCTTGCCATAACTGGTTTTTATCTTGAATTCCTTTTCTGCATCAGGCACTGCCGACGCAGCTTGAACTTGCGCCATGCGGTCAGCTAGGATCTGCCGCACGACGTTTTCTTCCGAGCTGATCGTGCTTACGTTGATGCAGTTCTCCACCGCGCGTCCCAGCGCGATCACCCCGAGAGAAAAAATCGCTACACCGAGGAGGACTTCGTACAGAGCAAATGCGTATTTCGATCTTGAGTGTTTTCGAACCCGTCTCGCAGCCATGCTTGGAGTATTGGAATGCTGGAGAGCTGGAGTGTTGAAAATTCCATTACCCCATTTCTCCACTTCTCCATCATTCCCTTGGGGGTCACCTTGCCGCATATTGCGTAAGTTCAGGCTGCGCTGTGAGGGGCGAGTAGTTCGCCGTCCACGTCCCAGCCGGACCTCTGAATTGGACAGTCGCTGGTTCGCACGCTCCGGACGGCCAGAATATCCATTCAGCTGGAGGTTTACCGAGTAATGCTGCCGGAAGCGATATCCTAAGCCAGCTTCCTTTGCTGAGACCTAACGCCGCCGTCGGTTTCTCTTCCTCGCCTTCTGCAAAGACTTCCGGCCGCAAAAGGACGCTGTTCTTGCCCCAAACAATCAGATACGCGCGGCGCTCGGTAACACTTCGCTCCTGCGCCTGGCGTACAAGCTGGTTGAAGCTATCCAGAGATTGCTTCAACCGTCTGTTTGCGATCACCCCACTTAAGCTGGGCACCGCAAGTACAAG
The DNA here is from genome assembly GCA_035315785.1 of Candidatus Udaeobacter sp. Classification (GTDB taxonomy): domain Bacteria; phylum Verrucomicrobiota; class Verrucomicrobiia; order Chthoniobacterales; family UBA10450; genus Udaeobacter. The sequence goes on from DATFXP010000110.1 coordinate 1,782, forward strand.
AATCAGGAGTAATATGAAAATACTGAGGGCAATCTCGATTAGCGTAAACGCCCGAATTCGTTGCACTGCCGAAGTTACTCGATTGACGCAAAATCACAACCGCCGCTGCGACTTAGCCACCTGGCGCAAGGCCGTGAACCGCCGTGAAAGCAATCGTCTGAGTCCACCAGTTGGGAATCGGCGCAGAACGCGAGAAATTTATCGATTAGCGCCTCATCGAGTTTACCCGACTTTATCAAGTCCCCACGCAGTTCAGTAATAGTATCAATCCAGTAGTCCGCCCACAATGAACCGCCGTTGTAAACCGCGGTTTCCGCTGTGCCGCTGACGTTTGTTAGGCCAAGCGGCGCCAGTCGAGGCGCAAGTGTCCGCCCAATAAAATAGTTTATTCCCCTTTCCCGCGACCACGCAAGCCAGCCGTCCCAGAATGCACGCACCTCTGGAGATTCAGTAATACTGACTGGAAGGAAATCCGGTTCGATCAAAAGAAGCGCGCCCCTGTTTTCAGGCCGGCGACCATGTTTACAATTGCGGCTTGTGCATCGGTAACATGATGAAGCACCGCACGCCCTGTGACTAAATCGAAAGTCCCGCGCTCCACCGGGCCGGCAACGATGTCGGCTTTGCGCAATTCGAGATTCGGCATGCGAACATGAATTAATGACAAATCCAGATCGACAGCTACCGCTGTTCCCCCAGGACTCACTCGTTCGGCGAGCCAAGCAGAAATCGATCCGTTGCCGCAGCCAACTTCGAGTGCATGAGCACCTGGCTTCACAACGCCAAGTGCGTCGATGTACCGGCGATGCATCGGGTCCAGTAATTCCGAAATCAAGGCGAGCCGCGCTCCTTCGCCTCTTAATTCATGACCGAGGACGTAGTTCGGCATGCGGCAATGATCATAAATTGCTGACCATGAGCGGCAAATTGGGCGCGCAAGTAGCCGCTAAAAAAACGCAATCCATCAACAGCAGTTGTGTTGCCCCTGTGCTACGCTTCGAGCGCAAATGAAGCTGGCCTTGCGCATCGGCGTTCTCGCAGCAGCGGCCTTCGTCGTGTCGATGCTAATCTGGCAGGGAGTTACCGCCGAGGGTGCGCCTGATCCCCTGCGACCAAACACCAGTTCAACCGTGGCTTTCTTGGATATTGGAATTCTGGTCTTCCGCGAGGGCTTGGAATGCATCCTTGTGCTGGCGGCCGTCACAGCGAGCATGACCGGCCCCAAGCGGGCGCATCGTCGGCCAGTCGCCTTCGGCGCCGCCTTTGCATTTGTTGCCACACTGATCACATGGTGCATCGCAGTGCGAATCGTTGGGTCACTGAGCGACAATATGTCAGCGCTTGATCTTCAAGCTGCTACCGGCTTGCTCGCCATCGTTGTCCTGCTGGTCATCATGAATTGGTTCTTTCATAAGATTTATTGGGGCGGTTGGATTCGCGCCCATAATCGCCGACGCAAAGCCTTGCTCGAAAATGCGCGCACGGCGGAGATTTCACAGAAACGTCTTTGGTGGGGCCTAATCTTGCTTGGGTTCACGTCGCTGTATCGAGAAGGCTTCGAAGTCGTGCTTTTCCTTCAGAGCTATTACTTGCGACTCGGTGGTGGGGTCGTCCTGAAGGGCGCGTTGTTAGGGCTTGTACTGACGGCAATGGTGGCCGTGCTCACATTTGTTCTTCAGCAGCGTTTGCCCTATCGGAAAATGCTAATCACCACCGGCATTCTGCTGGGCGTTGTGCTGCTTGTGATGGTCGGCGAGCAGGCTCAGGAAATGCAGCTCGCGCAATGGATTCCCACCACGCCGATCGCGTTTCTTGAAGCATACATCCCGCGGTGGATGGGACTCTGGTTCGCCGTTTTTCCAACAGTCGAAACGCTTGTGGCACAACTCATCGCAGCAGTGCTCGTGATCGGATCGTATTTCGCCGCACGGCGATTTGGCGGTGGCCCGACAGGTGGCGCCGCCGTTGAAGCTCACGCGCCTAGCATGGCCGCAATTAACGCATAAACGGAGACGGCAAAGCTGCACAATTCGATTATTTTGTGCCGCCGTACATTGCCTTCCGTCGCTGCGTTGGTCATTAGCAGATGAAAATTTTTGCGTTCGCTTAAGGCGAAGACGCAATCGTTACTTACAGGTCGAGCGCACCGCGCAGATGCGGAACGAGACGTTTACTGAATTCGACCGAGTCGCCGGCCGACAAATGCGACCATTCGGGACAGTTAAAAGCAGAGAGCTCAGGAAAATCAGAGTAATAAATTCCGGGGGCACCGGTCATTTTCAAAAGCCGATCCCAAGTTTCTTTCCTGGGCGTAATCCGGTCTTCAAGTTCTTTCAATCCACCGGTGTATGGAAACCTAACGAAAACAATCTTTCCGCCGCGCGACCGAAGTTTTTCGACGGCAGCGGTGACGTCGGCAAAACGTTTTTGGATGTCTTCACTCATTTTATCCAAGAAGACGTTCTTCGAGATATAAGTGGGAGGCGCTGGCGGCGTGAAAAGCGGAAGCCAGATTTGTTGGATCTCTTTCGCTAATTCGCTTCCGGGTTCGGCGCATTTTTCCCACATTCGCGCGCGACGCTCGCGATCTTCAGTCTGAAAATAGGGCGGGAAACAAGGTGGAACCAGTGCACCAGGACGATTCGGAATCGGCAGTTTGTTTAAAAGCGCTTCGAGACTTAAATCATCTGGTTTCAAAAACGCGACATACTCTTCCAATGGCATCGCGAGATATTCACTGAACCGCTGGGCGGGAGTTTGATTGCGAAATCGCTTTACTCCTTTCTCGGCACGCTCCATCGGCGGGGTGCCGCCTGGGGCGAAAAACAAATGCGGAACAACACTACAAATGATTGTGCCATGAAAATTCTTGTCCTCCGACAAATCAGCCAACACAGGCCAAGCTGTCGAGCCAGCCATGGCGAGTTGAATTGGTCGTTTACCTAACCCTTTTTGGAATTCATCTAGATCGGCATCGAACCAAGCCCGTGAATCGCCGATAACGACAATGGATTCCGGCTCAATAACATGGCGTCGCAGTGTCCACAAATCTTCGTTGTCATTGAGCGTCGGACGATAGCCGAGCGAACGGCAGTATAATTCCCACGTGATCGTCGCAGCGATGACTGTGATCGCGACAACCGCGGCAATTCCCCGCCACGGCGCAGGCGGAATCGGGCGCTCAAATTCCAGCGGCGGACCGCCGTGAATCTGCTCCTCACGCGAAGGTTTGCGAAAAAACAAGTGCGGCAGCCGAAGCCGTTTTTTAAAACTGGAAATAGATGAACGCATTACTGTTTCCTTGAGTGACGATGATGGCGCATGCCATCGCGGACCAGATCGCGGCCGTGGCCCAGTGCGGCAAACGCATTACTGCCGTTTCAAACGTGTTGTCACGCATTGCCCAATGCATCGCGAGCACTCCGACGGTGACGCCTCCAATTTGCAATAATTCACGAGTGGAAAGAATCGCATCGCCGTGTGCGTGTTGGCCGAACATTCCGGCGAGCATCCGACTTGCGATCGTGAAATCAGATGCTCGGAAAAATACCCACGCAACGCAAACAGCCGCGTAAGTAGCGAACCCCGCGAGGACGCGGACGGGTAACGTGCTCGCCCATGGTCTGTGTTCAAACAGCACGCGAAATACGCGTTCAATCACCAGATAAGAGCCATGAAGCAACCCCCACACGACGAAGGTCCAGGCAGCGCCATGCCAAAGCCCACCGAGGAACATCACGATAACAAGATTGAGCGCAGCACGGAACGGTCCAACCTGATTGCCACCGAGCGGAATGTAAAGGTAATCGCGAAGAAAAGTGGAAAGAGAAATATGCCACCGCCGCCAAAAATCCGAAAAGCCGATCGCTGCGTAGGGGAAGCGAAAATTGTCCTTGAGATGGAAACCCAGGGTTAAAGCAGCGCCGATCGCGCAGAGAGAATACCCGGCAAAATCGAAAAAGATTTGCCCGGCAAACGCGAGCACGCCAGCCCACGAGTCGAGCGCAACCAGCGGTCCAGGGTAACCGAAGATGCGATCCGCAGAACCCGAAAGCAGAGTGTCGGCGAGGACAATTTTCTCAAACAGTCCCATGGTCATGAGCGCTAGACCCCACAAAAATTGCCCATTTTTCAAACGCGGAGGATGAAGAAGCTGCGGGAGAAAGTCACCAGCGCGCACAATCGGACCAGCCACCAACTGGGGAAAAAAGGAGACCGCGAGGACGAAATCACGCAGGGATTTCGTCGGTCGTAACACGCCCCGATAAATGTCGAGGGTGTACGAAAGTGAATGAAAAGTGTAAAACGAGATTCCGACGGGAAGCAGAATGTCTAAATGTGGCGGTTGATAGATGATCCCGATTCGCGCGAGCAGCCACTGAAAATTTTCGAGCAGAAAATTCCCGTACTTGAAAAAACCTAGCATGCTCAGATTCATGCAAACGCTCGCGACCAGCCACCGGCGTTTTGCGTGTTGGTCTTTGGCTTTGGCCATTTGGCGACCAAGCCAGAAATCCATGGCGGTAGTCGAAAACAAGAGCGCGGCAAAGGGGGGGTTCCAGGCCCCATAAAAAATGTAACTAGCCACGACGAGGAGATTTTTCCGCGCCTGCCACGAATGAATGCTCCAGTAAACGGTGACGACGACTACGAAGAAAACGACGAAAGTGAGCGAATTAAAAAGCATGCCTAACGTGTGATTGAATCACGTTGTCGAGAACACCAAGCAGCTTTCATGAGCCATACAGAGGCAGATGTTTAGTGAATCTCGGACGATCTAACAAGATCGATTCGCCGTTCGTTTCTTAGGGCTTAGCACACGCATCATGCACCCCAGACGCTTCGGGAACAGGTAGAACAAATGAGTAGCTCCGATGCACGTTGGGCGGGATTCCAGTTGAACAAAATCACAACCTTTACACTCTATAGCGCATGATTGCGTCGAATTACCGTTTTCCTGCGCTTGTTGGAGTGCTCTTAAGTGTTTTCATTTTCTCAGTTTCTGTTCAATCTGCTAGTTCCCCTACTCCAACGCCGCCCGGAACGATCAACGAAAAGTTATTCAATGGAATGCGTTGGCGGCAAGTCGGTCCCTTTCGCGGTGGACGCGCGCTGGCAATCGAGGGTGTCGTAGGCGAACCGGGCACCTATTATTTTGGCGCGGTTGCCGGCGGGGTTTGGAAGACGACTGACGGCGGCGCAAATTGGGTTCCGCTTTTTGATAAAGCAGCGATTTCTTCCATCGGCGCGATCGCAGTCGCGCCGTCGGACCATAACGTGATTTATGCCGGGACAGGCGAAGCGGCGATTCGCGGCAACACAACGTACGGCATTGGCGTCTTCAAATCGATCGATGGAGGTAAAACCTGGGAGAACGTGGGGTTGAAAGATACACGGCAGATCGGAGCGCTGATTGTAGATCCGAGAAATGAGAACGTCGTTCTCGTTGCGGCGCTGGGTCATGCATTTGGCCCAAATCAAGAACGCGGAATATTTCGCACCACCGACGGCGGCAAAACCTGGACGAAGGTTTTATCGAAAGACGAAAACACAGGTGGCATCGACATCGTTTTCGATCCGCATAACCCGAACATCGTGTTCGCATCGCTTTGGCAGGCACGGCGGCAGCCGTGGTTTTTCTCGAGTGGCGGTCCGGGAAGCGGATTGTATCGATCGGAAGACAACGGCGTAACATGGAAATACCTGCAGGGAAATGGTCTTCCCGATGGAATTCTCGGCAGGATCGGCATCGCCGTTTCCGGAGCTGATTCCAATCGCGTCTACGCCATCATCGAGGCGAAGGAGGGCGGTCTCTACCGCTCCGACGACGCCGGCCAGAATTGGACCCGAGTAAATGACGACGGCCGCTTTCGTCAGCGCGCCTGGTATTTCAGCAAAGTTTACGCCGATCCAAAATCGGCGGATACCGTTTACCTGTTAAACACCGGTCTGTTTAAATCGGTTGATGGCGGAAAGACATTCAACCTGATGCCGGGAAGGCATGGCGATCATCACGGACTCTGGATCGACCCAACGAACCCGAACCGAATCGCAAATGTCAGTGATGGCGGCGCCACCATTTCCACCGATGGCGGTAAGAACTGGACCACTCAAAACAACCAGCCAACGGCGCAATTCTATCACGTAGCCGTAGACAATGCATTCCCGTACCACATTTACGGCGCGCAACAGGATAATTCGAATGTAGCTATAGCGAGCCGCACTGACTCAGGGGTGATTGGCCGGGAGAATTGGTTCGAGGCTGGCGGCGGTGAATGCGGGTTCGTTGTGCCTGACCCACGCGACTGGCACATCATCTACTCGAACAACGAAGGTTTCATTAACCGCTACGACAAAAACAAAGAGGAAGTGCAAGACGTTAGTCCCTTTCCACTCGATAACGCCGGTCATGGCGCCGTTGATTTGAAGCATCGTTTTCAATGGGTCTCGCCGCTGATGCTTTCGCCGCATAATCCCGATGTGTTGTACACGGCGGGCGAATCCGTTTTCAAATCAACCGATGACGGACAAAGCTGGACGCAGATTAGCGGTGACCTTACCCGGAACGACAAATCCAAACAGCAGCCAAGCGGCGGCCCGCTGACAAACGACATCACGTCAGTTGAATATTATGACACGGTGTTCGCGTTGGCGGAGTCGCCAGTAAACAAGGGAACGCTGTGGGCAGGCACAGATGATGGGCTCCTTCATGTTACGACTGACGACGGCCAGCATTGGTCAAAAGTAACGCCGAAGATGCCGGAATGGAGCACGGTCAGCATCATCGATCCCTCGCCGCACGACGCGAACACGGCTTACGTAGCAGTCGATCGGCATAAACTCGACGATTTCAAACCGTACATTTTCAAAACGACGGATCTCGGGAAAAATTGGAGCGCAATCACCACTGGAATTCCTGATGGCGCGTATGTGCACGCGGTGCGCGAGGATCCTAAGCGGAAAGGTTTGCTCTATGCCGGAACTGAACTCGGCGCTTTTGTTTCCTTTGATGACGGTGCCCACTGGCAGCCATTGCAGCTAAATCTGCCGGTAACACCAATACACGATCTCGTTGTCAAAGATGACGATCTAGTAGTTGCGACGCACGGGCGCTCGTTCTGGGTGCTGGACAATCTGACTCCGCTTCGGCAGGTCAATGCGCAATCGGCATCGGACGTCGTTCTCTATCAACCGCAGACCGGGTTGCGTTTGCATTACCCTGAGGAATTCGACAA
>DATFXP010000111.1:0-3822 GCA_035315785.1 Candidatus Udaeobacter sp.
CGGCGAGCGCAGCACAGCGGACGCCCTGCCGGCCATCATCGCAAACCTTCAGGCGCGCGGATTTCACCTCGTCACGGTCTCGAAACTTTTAGAATCTGCGCCGCAAACGCAATAAGACGTATGAGCAAGAAACGCGCGACAATTGGCAATTGCTGCCAACCAACAATTCTTTTGTCGACAATCGCGCCTTGATGGAAACGGAGCGCCTCGGCGAAAACCGAACAGATGAACTTATGAAAAAGAATGACGACCCTCCGGTTCTTTGTGGGACAGACTTTTCTGCCATAGCTACAGAAGCGGTTGACATTGCAGCGGCGATGGCGCGGCGACTCGAGACAAGCCTTGTTCTTGTCCATGTCGACGAATTGCTCGGCGCCCTCACCTCGAATCCAGTCTTACTTGAAGCTGCGACCTCGCAGAGACGCAGCGACCTGGATGATGAAGCGCAGCGACTGCGCAACCTGGGAACCAGCGTCGAGGAAAAATTTCTTTCTGGTTCGGTGTCCGAGGAGTTGGCGACAACGGCAAACAAATTCAAAGCGCGACTGGTCGTTCTTGGAGCGGTTGGGCATACCCTAGCCCGACGATTATTCCTCGGGAGCGTTGCTGAGCGTACCGCTGAGACTTCGCCGGTTCCAACATTGGTCGTCCGTCCTGGAGGCAGGCTAATGTCGTGGATTCGAGGTAAGCACCCGTTGAAAATTCTATTGGGCTATGATTTCTCCGCCACCAGTGATGCCGCTTTGTCTTGGGTAAACGAGCTGGGCAAGGTCGGAAAATTAGAAACCACCATTCTCTACACCAACTGGCCCCCAGATGAAGCACGCCGACTCGGATATGAAGGACCGCTGCCATTGGCAGCCAATCCGGAGGAGATTCAAAAGAATCTTGAGCGCGACCTAAAAAAACGGGTCGCAAAAAAATTTCTATCGAAACAGAAAGTAACCGCCATTGTTGAGCCCGGCTGGGGAACCCCGGAGGGCTACTTATTCGAAATGGCTAGCCGACAAAAAATCGATCTGATGGTTGTTGGAACTCACCAGCGACGTGGTCTCGGACGCGTGCTTTTGGGATCGGTGTCGCGCGCTGTGTTGCATCACGCAAAGGTGTCAGTAGCCGTTGTTCCTCCGGCCAAGACTGCCACCCAGAATCTAACAGCATCAAAATAAGAACATCCACGCAACGTCGCCGCGCTTCATCGAAGGATCCCGCGTACAGCTCGGCCCAATGTAATCAGCCCGATTAGCAACACGAAAGCGAGCACGATGTGGCGAAAATATTTCTGATCGATATAACCGAGAGCGACTTTACCGACATACGATCCGGCGAAAGCGACCACTAACAGGCCTGTGACGTATACGAATGAGTTTGGTGCGAGATAGCCATTGCGCAGATAAATAACCATCCGGCTAAAATCGACGCCTGAATCAATTCCCGCTGAGGTCGCGACGAACACGCCCTTTTCTAAATTGAAGGCTGCCAATGCAAGACCGCGAAGCGCTCCGCCCGTGCCGATGAGCCCTGCCAAAAAGCCGGCGATTCCTCCGGCGCTGATCGCGTTAAAATTCGTAGCAGGGATCCTGGCGCTCGGCTTACAAAGCAAGAATACGCTGAAGCCGATCAAAAATATCCCGAGGATCAGCTCGTCGAATTTAAACGTAAGTTTTGTGCTGAGATAAGCGCCTGCGATAACAGCAGCCACGCTTGGCACACCAAGCAATAACAGCAGCCGAAGGACATGTTTGCCAAAGAGTATTAGCTTGGCGGTGTTGCTGAACACATGCAGAATGCTTGTTAGGGCAAGCACTTGATGAAAGCCAAAGAAGAAGCTCGCCAGCGGAACGAAGAAAACCGACGACCCAAATCCGGCTGTTGTCCCAACGACCTCAGATAAAAAAGCAACTAGGAAAAACAGGACGGTAAACACCCACTGCTCTTCTCGCGCAAACGCGCGACTAGAGCCAGTTGATTAACCGGCTGCAACTCTAGGTTTGTTGCAGGCAGCGCGAGATGATCCAGACGTACACAGTCATCGTAACGACGACGCTAAATACGATCACATATTCCATGTATCACCTCATTTCTTAGTCGGTTTTGGGGACGGGACCTTCGTTTAGGTTCCAACGAGTGCGTAACGCAACCTGGGCACGGATGGCCCCAGCGGTCGCAATTACAGCCGGCTACCGGCTCGGGACGTGGGGATGTGCCACTCACCGCGTCGGGCAGCAGCCATGCAGAATCGGCCGGCTTATCGTTTAACAGAAGAAGTGTTTTCATTGTTCATTTTTCGCTGATGAACGTTGTTAATTGCGATTGGCTATTACCATTCGGGGTGCTTGAGGCAGCCCACGATGATTGATGCGTAGAGCGCCATCACTGCGATAACAGCAACTAGGATCAGGTATTCCATACTTTGCTCCTTTGTACGTCTTGTACGCCGTCGACGAATCTGCTGCTCCGCGTTTCTTGCGTTTCGCTTTGCAAAAATTGCTCACGAAACCAACCAGCGATGTTTCCCGCCATCGCAAGATCAGGTGAGGAAATGCCAACGGAAGAACAGCGCGACCGCTCAATGACGGTTAATCGTTAGGCGATGATGAAGATGTTGTTTGCGACCGAGATTGAAACCGCAGCTTGTCGCAGTAGAGCCGAGCCGTTCGCGATTTGGAAGGCGCGCAAGTACATCGAAGAACACGCAGACGAAGAGCTTTCGCTGACCAAAGTGGCAAATGTTGTCAACATGAACGCCAATTATTTGAGCGAAAGATTCAAACAGGTAACCGGAGTGAACTTTGTCGAATACCTTGCACGCACCCGATTCGAAAAAGCCTGCGGACTTTTAGATGACGCTGATCTGCGGATCAGTGACATCGCGTTCGCCGCGGGATTTCAATCGCTCTCACAATTCAATCGCGTATTTAAAAGACTTTCGAGTAAATCGCCGACACAATATCGCGCAGCCGCGGCAGGCGCTCGAGGGAATAGGTTTAATTCGGAGAGGTGAGTAAGAAAACGTCCGAAGAAATGCGTTGTCACAATTTTTTGTTTCTGCGCATACTCGCGATTCGTGCGGGTTTCGAGACTAGCTCGATGGGTCCACGGTAGGCACGAAACTTTTTTGTGGGGTGCGGGGGGAGCCGTCGCGCTGGCCGTAATCTTGCTTTCCTGCAGCACAACGAGCCGAACAATTCTCGCACCGCCCAGCATCCCGGGTGCGGAGTTTGTCGGCTCAGAAGAGTGCGCAACATGCCACGAACAAATCGTGCGCGACTTTCGGACAGCCACTCACGCTCGCCTCCAGGCAAAAGGCGATAACGCCAAGAACATGGGGTGCGAATCGTGTCACGGGCCCGGGAGTTTGCACGTTCAGACTGGCGGCGGAAAGGGTACGATCATCAATCCGCGAAAGTCGCCTGATACTTGTTTCCAATGTCACTTGGACGTTCGCGCATCGTTTCAATTGCCTCATCATCATCCGGTGCTTGAGGGCAAAATGAGCTGCAGCGATTGCCATGAGCCGCACAAAGGGATCGCGACCAAGGGAGCCCCGACAAATATTCAACAGAAGCTCAGAACTGGCGGCCTTGCTTTCATGACCCGAAACGAGACCTGCTTCGAATGTCACACACAACAGCGCGGCCCGTTCGTCTATGAGCACGAGGCGGTGCGTCAGGGGTGCACGGTCTGTCATTCACCGCACGGCTCGGTTAATCAGCGACTACTGAACGAACGTAACGCGACGCTCTGCATAAAATGCCATTTCCAGGAGCAAAAAATACCCGGGCACATTTTCATCGGAGATGTCGATCACTCGAATTTTCT